>JBEVXT010000751.1:29973-38703 GCA_040505955.1 Sedimenticola sp.
CGCATGCCGTCTCGCATACTACTTCACTTCTTGTGATTATTCTGCGGTAGGTTTTGTTTAGCAGATTGGTATTTTTTAAGTTATGATACGCTGAACCACTCTGTAGAACCTGCAAGGGTGGTGTAGCAGCATTAGCGCCATATGCCATACTACTGAAAATACTGACAACAACAGTAAGAATAAACTTCTTTTTTACAATCAATATATTCATATATTTACCTATTTAACTTTAAGTTATGGAACTGTTAGGTTATCGGTTATCCACGTAAACCGAGACACTATGGAAAATCAAGCTTAATTAAGTCTTGAAGATCTAACATTTTTTCATCATGCTTTATGTTGAAATCTAACTGTTTGCCAAGGCTCAAACCTCCTAATTATTGCAACCTGTAAAACTCTAGGGCATGGGGTGTTACTTGATTCTCATGTCTGGACGGCTCCCTTTTGGCAAGATGTCCTGCAATTCGTCTTCAGAGACCTTTCTCAAGTATCCGATCAATGATATCCGTGAGGGGGTTCAGCTTCCCGACATAGCCAGATTCCTTGCTGACACGAGTGTGGAGGAATTTAGTCGGGTTTTCGCTCCTGATTGCCTAGGTACCTCTTTACGCTTTCGAATTTTAGTAACCTGCTAAAGCACCCAGCGTCCGGATTAGACGCTGGGCGCCATATACTGAACGACTTACCGCATCCTTAAGCGATCCCGGTCAAATAATGGGATCTCCCGGATGCCAATTAATGTCGTACTGTGGATAATCTCTAGCAAAGTCAAAATCCGGAACATTAAACGTTGCAGCTTCGTTCTTGGCGAGGTGCAAAACCGCATCAATCGCGGAGCGGAATGCTGGCTCTGTCCATCCTGCATCCACCTCATAGGATTCGCCAGCAAAATAAATGTTCGATGATGAGCTATACTCCTGGTTGTACGCCATGGGTAGTTGTGTATCGCACCACTCTCGTTGGTCGTACAAGCGTGCAGCCCCCCTAAAGTAACGCTTATTTTCCCATCTCCAAACTTTTTGTTTTATCTGGAAATTGGGCGTCGCATGCAGATCTACATGGTCGGATACTACATGGTCAGATAGCTTCTGCCGGATGTTAGCAGACGTCATGAGAACACGGTCCAGTTCGTCAAGGCACACCTTTATAATTTCGTCATCAGGAATAGATTGGAGCTTATTCGCGTCCCGCCACCAAGTATAACTGATCAGGAGCATTGGCCGTTGTTTAGCTGTCCCTACATCTGAATAAAATGCGTACATATCATGCACGAAAGTGTCCGTGGTCAACACCTGCGGGATCTTGTTCTCCGCATTCTCCCAGTAGGCTTCTTTCAGTTCGACCCAAATCTTACAGCACGGCTCCCAATGCGCTCTGGAAAAATACGTTTGTAATTCGTCAGGCCATTTTGTGCTCCTTGTTCCCTCATCTCTGTCGAGAATGCCCACTTTAATATCCGTCCCGTATAGCCAGGTTGGAACGGTTAGAATAGCTGAATACACCGTTTGGCTGAACGTACTGCCGTCTTTTAAGTGCTTGCCTGCGACATAAACAGTATCAAGTCGATTGTCGATCGGAGGACCCTCATCTATATCCGTGATCACGGTTCTAGAGTAATAACGGATGTCAATGTCGGGATCGGATGGAGACAACTTCATAAAGTCGTAGAACGACTTATTTGAGTAGACTTTGCCTGATGCCGTTGTCACCGTCGGTATCGGCATAAACAACATACAAGTATCCAAGCTGTGAGATCCAAGATACGAAGCTGCGGATCCCATATCTTGATCCAATGAGTCATAAATGGACGGCCCCCAGCCGTAAGGGCCTGGATTATACTGCTTTTGATCATCGAACCGGCCTTGAAGTAAGAACAGGTCTGAACCAAAACCGTGAACAAAGGTCCTGTATGCATAAAGGAAACTGAGATTGTAGAATGCACCCCAGCTGCCGTCACCACCGCCGATGAGATAGAATATATTTGATTCTTCCTGCGTCATGCCAGCGCCACCGAAATCGCCTGGTTTGGTGGGATCGTAGGTCTTCGCGGTATCTAGGACAACATCTCTGAAGGTTTTTTCCCAATAGTTGGAAACGATGTGCTTCCAGAATTCTGGCCAACTTTCCTGAACGTATTCCTGGTTGACAACATCGATGATCTTATGGGCGAATGCCTGCCATTTGCCATAGACTCTTTTTAATTCTGGATTCGGTGGCTCGGTATCGGTTTTTGCCCAGATCGCCGTTGTTTGCTCAAGAACAGTCCCGTCCAACCAACCATTGTTGAAAAATATTCCCGTGTCCGCGTATTGTGATCCAGGATTTGGGAAGCCCTGGCCCCGCAGGCTGAATGCCTTAATGTAGTATGACAAGATCGAGGCACCATCCTCGATCCCCCCTCCTGGCTGTGTTAGAAATGGCGGAAAACGCATTGCACCATTTTCAATTGGTGTGAACTCCTTGAACACCTCTTGTTTAGCTTCCGATGGTGGATGCGTGGTGAATGTTGTATGCCGTCCTCCATATTCTGTCCCGGCCTCATATATAGTTATCTTGGTATATCCACATCGCAGAAGTTCCCGGGCCGCCGTTAAGCCTGCGATTCCACCACCGACGATTGCGATCGTATGATCCTTAATGCGGTTTTGTGCCAAGCCCTTACCATCTGGCACGGAATCCAATAACTTTCTATAGTTGAAATTAAAGTCAGCCGGATTTGGAAACGGTGCCCCCCACGTCGATGTCGATTTTCTATACTGATTGAATTTTAAATTAAAAGGTTTTGCGAAGGACATTTCATTTCCTCTGTGACTGGGATAAGTTTGCTATTTTTTCTTTCTTTATTAAACTGCTCATTTCTTCTTTCTCATTGGTTTAGGTATATATGTTATACCTAATGATCATGTCTCGTAAGTGAGCTTACTCTTAGTTAGTTTGAGATTCCAATAAATATTTAAATAAATTGGATTGTCCATCTGAGTAATGACACCATCCGAGAGATACGCTAACAAAGTAAATATGCTTTGTCTATACATACATGCGGCTAAAGCATTAATCAACTAGTGAGGCGGGTTCCAATTGCTGTGAATTATTACTCTCGAAATAAATACTTTTTTATGCTCAATTTTTTACGCTCAATAAAAAAATCACTTTTTTTTACGCTCACTTTTTTTTACGCTCACTTTTTTACACTCCCTTTTTACACTCACTTTTTTACACTCACTTTTTTACGCTCACTTTTTTACACTCACTTTATTACGCTCACTTTATTACGCTCACTTTTTTACACTCACTTTATTACGCTCACTTTTTTACGCTCACTTTATTACGCTCACTTTTTTACGCTCAATAAAAAAAATAAATCACTTTTATTTACCCTCGAAAAAATCATCACTTTTACTTTCAAAGTAATCACTTATTTTTTTGGCTCTTCGAAGCCCCCTGTGTCAGGATAGATATCGCCTCTCCTTGAGAGCTTTGTTTGAGTTGGGGGCATAATAGAAGTGGAGGATGTTGTTCCGCTGGTGTCTCACGGGAAGGAGCCCGTAGGGCGACTGGACGTGAGACACCAGCGGGCGCGGTGAAATGTGCCTACCCTTCCTCCCTTCGTTTCCGAGAATGAGATCAATGAGAGAGTATTCAGAAGAGCTTAAAGCCAACATCATTGCCAAGATGCTGCCCCCCAACAACGTGGGTGTTCCGCAACTTGTCCGTGAGACCGGGATTTCCAAGAACACGCCGTATACCTGGCGCATCAAGCACCGCAAATCCCAAGGTGATACCCCAGCCCAGAAGGTAGCTTGCGGGGAGCTGAGCAGTGAAACAAAGTACAGGACACCCATCATTTAGCACTGCTTTTCCCCCGCTGCCAGCCATGGAGAGCGAAGCGAAGGCTGGTAATCCCCGATAGCCGTGAGGCCGCACTGCTTACCCGTCGTGCGCGCAGCGCGCCAGAGGGGAAGCAAAGTAGGCATCCGAACACGGCGTCCAGTCATTGGGAACTGACTGCGAAGCGGTAACGAGCTTGCGATGTTATCGCGTAGCGGTCAGTGACCAGGACGACCGGGGCACTAATAGGTTGTCGAAGGCCGAGTTGATTTTGGGGACTGGGATGTCCCAAAATCTTTCACGAGGTCGAAGACTCACTTGAGTTGATGGGTTATAGGGAGACAAGCCCATTTTTCGGCATTTTCGGTATCTGGCGGGATATCAGCAGTATCACTCTCGCCGAAATCCATGGGGCTGGTGCGTGGCACCCCTGTTGGGTATCGTGATTTTGGTTGATTTTATGGGTTGAAATTCCTATCTTTCCTATCTTTGAGCGACCCTATAGCTCTCTCCACCGAGGTGAGCGACTCACTGAGCAGCAAATGTCATTAACTTAAGCTTAATACCATGGTCATCCCTGCATAGGTTGGAACCCGGTGGTCGAACTTCCCTCTTTCCCGTCATACCCGCGCAGGCGGGTATCCAGCGCTACGGAGCGCTGTCCCCTGGATTCCCGCCTGCACGGGAATGACGAGCCTGAAGTTTACGGGGAATTTTCCACCTAAAGTTAATGGCATTGACTGAGCAGCACCCTACGCAATGAACACGACCAGGAGGGCTTTGGCATCTGCCTCTTTTTTCAGCTGATGAAGACCAACCCTATCCGTGCCATGATCCGTACTGACGATGAGTTTGCCGAGATCCAGACCCGCGGGGAGTTTGGTTGTAGTTTGTTTGAGGAGGATCAATGAGTATTGCTGAACGCATTGCGGCACTGTTGCCCCGTATGCATGAGACACCCCAATACCCTACCCAGGGCACAGTGCTGTTTGTCGATCTGGCAAACCGCAGCCACCAGAAGGCGTATCTACCCACACAGGTGTTCGAGACCTTTCTCAGTGGCCGTGGCGCTAACATGTTCCTGCTCTACAACCTACTCGATAGAGGGATGGCAGAGAAGCAGGATGCACTGAACCCCGATATCCCTATAATCTTCGGCAGCGGCCTCTTTGCCGGTTACATGGGCACCGCAACACGTGGCAATGTCACCAGTCTCTCTCCTGAAAGTGATGCTATTCTCGATAGCAGTGTCGGTGACTACTTTCCCGCCTTTATGCGGCAACAGGGAATAGACCATCTGGTCATTTATGGGCGCCACTGCGAATGGACGCTGCTGCGGATCAAAGAGGATGAGGTGCAGTTCCATGATGCCGCTCCCTATCTCGGTCTCGACAACACAGATGTAACAGCAGCCATCGAGAAGAGTTTCGGCTGCCGGGAGCGCAAGGAGATGGCCCTGGCGCGTATCACCAGCGCCGGAGAGAACCAGGTACTCACCTCCGGCATTATGGGTGGGCCCAAGGCGATCTGGGCACGGGGCGGTCCGGGAGCGAAGATGGGTGCTCATGGCCTGAAGGCGATCATGATCGAGGGCAAACCGACCAAGATCGGCGCATCCAGCCAGTTCAAACGCAACACCAAAGAGATCAACAAACGGATTCTCGCCACCAGCGTTATCCGCAATGCATTACAAACTGTCGGCACCCCCTTTCTCTATAAACCGAGCCGCGTCCTCGGTGCCATCGGCACCCGTAACAATCAGGAGACCTCCTGGTACGAGAGCCTCGACGCCGATAACTTCGACCCCTATCGCAACAAGATGGATGGCTGCTACAAGTGCCCGGTAAAGTGCCGGCCGATGAACGATATGACACCGGAGGCGGAAGGCAGCGTCGGTGCCGATGCTCTGAAAGGTTTGAACGGCAACGCCAGCTACGACACAGCCCAGGCATCATTGACCCATGAACATAAAACTAGCTACCGGGGCATCAATAACGACGACGTCTTCGACAAGTACGATAAAGGTGACGGCCCAGAGTACGTAACCATTGGTAAATTTGGCCCCAACCTCGGCATCAGCCAACCAGAGCAGGTGCTGCGGCTCAACAATATTCTCAATGATCTGGGGCTCGACTCCGCCAGCACCGGCGGCGCCATCGGCTGGGCGATGGAACTCTATCAGCGAGGCATCATAGATCAGCAGAAAACCGGCGGACTCGACCTCAGTTGGGGCAACTATCCAGCGGTAGAGAAGCTGCTCTTTCTCACCGCCAAACGCGAAGGGTTCGGTGACACCATCGCCGACTCCAGCCGGGCGGTCGAGCGCGGCAAATATCCACCCGAGGCCCTCGCCTACCGCATGGCGGTTAAAGGGCTGTTCCAGTCCGACCCCCACGACAGCCGCATACTCAAGGCGTTTGCCCTGGGTCTGGCGGTGGCCACCCGCGGTATGGATCACCTGCGCAACCGCGCCACCCTGGAGATCAATGCACGCATCAACGACGATGCCGCCTTCAAGACCTCACTCTACGGCGGCAAGGTATCGGCAGAGCCCACCAGCTATCTGGGTAAAGAGTATGCCGTGCGCCGCTGCGAAGACACCTTTGCGGTGGGTGATGCGGTGGGCATGTGCCGCTTTGAGACCAAGCTCTTCAACTCCCCCAGCCTGCCTGGATGTGATGAGTTTGCACTGCAGATAGAGGAGCTGACCGGTATCGCCATAAGCGCCGATGAGCTGCTCAAATGTGGACGTAATATCACTGCTCTGGAGCGTCTATTAAACGCCCGCCGTGGACTGGGCACCGCTGACGATACCTTGCCAGATCGCTGGTTCGATGAGGAGAACAGCGCCGGTCCATTCAAGGGCGAGAAGATTGATCGTGAACAGTTTGCTGCACTGATAAAGCGCTACTACGACATCTCCGGATTCGACTCTAACGGCCTGCCGTCAACTCCGTGGCAACAGCAACTTTCAGGCGTATTAACCGGCTTCTGGCTGACAGTGACCCTGCCTGAGCTGCCGGGAATCACACAGCGGCAGATAGTGATCGACCATCCTGTGGTAACCATCGAAGAGCTGCGCAGCGAGGTAAAAAGGCGCTTCCCCCACGCCGCTGAGTTCCTTGATGACCACTCCCTGGGGTTCGCCATCAATGGCGAAATGCTGGTAGCTTCCGAAGAAAACATCACGCTGAGAGATGGTGACAAGGTGGATTTGGTGCCGCATCTGGCGGGGGGCTAGGGATCGCAAGAGCACTCTTTAATGTAGGATGGGCATAGGTTGTGTGCCCACGCAGACAACACCCTTATATGGCGAGACGCAGGCACAAAAAACGTGCCCCCCCTACCGATCTCGAGGACATTGTGCAGTTGCGGTATCATTAGACCCTGTAGCAACATAAAACGGCATTAACACCAATATGAGCAAAAACGAGTCACCGCAAAACAGAGCAGAACTGACCATCGAAGGTCTGACCCAGGAGGTCGGCACTCATGTGCGTTCAATCCGCTCACGGCGCGGTCTAACCCGAAAAAATCTCGCCCAGCACTCTGAAGTATCGGAGCGCTACCTGGCCCAACTGGAGCAAGGAACAGCTAACATCTCCCTGGCCCTGCTTTGGCGTATCGCCAACGCATTAGGGGTGCGCATAGGTTCACTGCTGCCAACTCAGGAGAAGGCATGCATCAAGTACGCACCTCTGGGAGAGCTGATCGACACCTTCCCCACAGAGGTGCAGATGCAGGCCCACCAACTACTCAGCAGCACCTTCACCGCCGAGCGCAGCTCATGCAAAGGGGTGGCCCTGATCGGCATGCGCGGCGGCGGCAAAAGCACCTTGGGAAAACGGCTGGCGGAAGAGTTCCAAGTGCCCTTTATCAGCCTCCACGACAAGATTGTGAAGCTTGCCGGCATGGAGATGGGGGAGCTGATCTCACTTACCGGCCAGAGCACCTATCGACGACTGGAGCTTGAAGCGCTGCAACAGACGATGAATGACTACCCCCACGTGGTGCTTGAGACCGGCGGCAGCCTGATATCCGAAGCGGAAACCTACCGCACACTGCGAGACAACTTTTTTACCGTCTGGATCAGAGCACTACCCGAAGATCATATGACGCGTGTTATTGGCCAAGGGGACATGCGGCCAATGGCAGACAGCCCCAAGGCGATGGAGGATCTGAAATTGATCCTGGAGGAGCGCGAGGCCGATTACCACCTGGCGGAGTATCACATGATGACCTCGGGCCATACAGCGGATGAGAGCTTTGCCGAGCTACTGAACATATGCACCCCTTGCCTGAAGACAAACTAGCGCGGGCATTTAAGGTAACTTCTCAATAAGTCCGTGCCACAGAGGTGCACCGTTTACGGGCCAAAGGGTGGAATCCAGAGGCTGGCACTCCGTATCACTGGATACCCGCCTGCGCGGGTATGACGGGGTGTTATAAAGCATGACGCGGTGTTATAAAGCATGACGCGGTGTGTTCCGAAAAGGAGTCATTGCGATCCTTCTGCACGGCCTTATTGAGAAGTTACCATTTAAGTCGCTAATACACTGAATTAGTAACTATTCAGCACGGTAATCCAGAACCCAGGCGTAGGAGCGAACTTATTTGCGAAGAGCACGTATCGTAGCCCATCGCGAACAAGTTCGCTCCTACAACACCACTGTTCCACCGTAACTGTGGTTCTCAGGATTTTGGTACAGCGCGGGCTTAAGAATAAAAAAGTACACAACGGTCGTTTTAAGACTTCAATACTTGGGTGTCCTGTTTACTGGTGGTCTCGGCCTAATTGCTCACGGCCTCTTCAGGGGTTCCCCTTGAAGCGTGATATTTCTCCAGCAGCTCATCTGAGCTCAATGGGTGGCTGTAGAAATAGCCTTGGGCCGATTCGCAGCC
>JBEVXT010000752.1:0-2167 GCA_040505955.1 Sedimenticola sp.
CATTTTTTTGCCACTTGCAAGGCTAACGCCGATGTGAGTGGTGTGGAAGAAAAAGTGTTATTTTCCGATATTCAATTACTCTATTGCTTGCAATAAACATTATTCACTACATTTTTGCAAAAAATGCAGATTTAAAAAAAAAGGAAGATTTTTTACGGGCCTCGAAACACGTGCTAGTCAGTTTTTTACGCATATCGACCAGGTTTACTTATTACTCATCATGTACCAAACTTTTTTTACACATGTTAATTACAATTTATATAACTATTCGGATGTACTCAATAAGTACAGAAAGTTTCGTTGAAAAAAAATGACGGGAACTACCATTTTTAGCTAATTGCGCACACATACCTGTGTGGGCCGCCATTCTAAAAACGGGCGGAAAAATGAAGAATTACAAACCATGGGAAATAGGCATGCAATATGTCGAAATATATGTTTTCGTGGTCAATAATCATGATGCGCACACTTTCAATGTGATTGGATGTTTCCGAACTCATGAATATGCAAATTAGGACTGTTTTTTTATTGGAACATAATTATTATATTGTTTCGCGAGTTAAGGCGACACTGTAATCCTAGCTGCAGTTAAGGTTCGTGATTTGACAAAATTTTCCGGTTTCCGGGTACATGTATATCCCTCATTTCTTCACCAGAACGGCACGATGAAGTTTTTTAGAATCGTGTCAATGAGACGATTCTGAAGCACTCCCATCTTGCCGTTCATGTGAAGAGATAATAATGTGCACTCAACAGTTTGTTTATTGGAACATACGTTGTTTCGTGAGTTACTATACTTTTCTCAGGTTTATTGCATTGTATAATATTTTTGTATGCAAAAATTGCTGATACATAATATGAATATGCTTTAGTTTGATTATAACATGAATCTGTTAAAACAAGTTCAATGAGGAACACCTTGGAATATCCATGCTGAATATGCATGCTGACGTATAAATAAACCACACACATGTACTGCCATTTCAATATGGTATGCAACATTTATTAAACTGTTTCGAGAATGATATTACCGGTAAGTTATGCAGACACACATGTTCTTATACAATCAAAGCTTGTTCAACGTTGTAGTATTGTCCAAACGGGCATGCCCGTCCGTCCGTCCGTCAATTTGAAAACACATAGTTATAATGTATACATGGTTGGTCATTGCCACTCCATACAATTCATTGAACAGCAACATTATCAGCGTAAAATACATAGTTAATCAAGTTATTCAAAATTTGCTATCATTATTAAAATATCACATTTAGCTTACAAATGGAGACAACAACAACAACCGATCTATAAACCGATCTATACTTATTGTGGATACAAGTATTTCTACGTATGTATCACTTTACGTTACCAAACACACACGTGTATAGCACTCTACTCTGTATAGTATGTACACATGTGTTCGTTTATTACGAAGAGCGTATGTGTAACGAACATGAAATATCATTTTCCCTGCATACGTGAGACAAAATATAGTAAACATAGTGTGCGATGCGTCGTGCTATGCTATTTAACCAGTAAGACAAATGGTATATATTGTAATAATAGTAAGGTTCTATATTGTTTCAACACTTGTCACACATATGCATTGATGACGGCGATACTGTAACGACACTGTTTTCAACACACGAAACAAACGGAATACCAGAAATAGGCGACATACACAGCTTTGTGTCGTTCTTTCATTGGGTGTTGCAATATAGATTACCAAAGGACAAACAATTTGACGGACACAATTGAAATGTTTCGATATACAATTGTCTGGAAAAACCGACAGTATATTTGTACAACATTTGTTTATATGATACTCTAGATGTATACTTTTCTACTGTTAGCATTTTCAATAGTTATACACTATTATTTGTGAGCGTCAATGGTTGGTCCAGCAGCAATTTATACAGTTCACAACAATGCCATATCCGATTAGTCACTGTACATTACATGGTGCGGCTATTGTAACTGAGATCGTTGTTTCCGTCAGATTCGTCTGACTCGTCGGACTCATTCACATGTGTAGGTATTGATTCGTTTTCATCATTGTCATTGTCGACGTTACCGATTTCTAATACATCACATACGCTTCTTGGCACCTGATCGCCACTGAACCATGTGATACAGTAAGCCCCGTTACGAAGTTCCCAGCCGTAATCTT
>JBEVXT010000752.1:2267-3713 GCA_040505955.1 Sedimenticola sp.
ATCTTCGGTCGTCCGTACAATGCGCATACAAATGCCTCAATGGATGACATTCCATCTTCGGATATTGTATCAGTCTCACCTAACTGTGCAAACGTTTTGCTGTATGTTGAACTTTTTCTTACCAGGTCAAACGGTTTTATTTTACCCTTATTCATGAACGACGATGTGTAGTCCGATCCAGTGAATGCATGTAGAGCAGGCAGTGCCTCTATCACGGTTGTGTCTATCTTTTGCAGTATACTGGTTATGTTGATAGAACGTCTAGTGTTGTTTCCGCTGAGTCCGGCATCCATCCATACAACAGTTTCAGGTCGCAACTTCGCCACGTGATATAGAAGAAGTACTAGCACATCGGTATCATTGCTTCTCACACTAACTGTTCGGTCGGGGCATGTCTCGAAGACATTTGCGAGATGAAAAATTAGTCTTGTATCAGCTTCTTCATGTTCGCATTGCATATCGGTCAGTGCCTCTCTTTTGACGCGACCATCATCTTCAGTGAATCTGTAACATGTGCTACCATGAGCCAATGTTACCACGTGGCCATTCAGTACATCTGCATGTGCATCTTTATGCCAGTCAACGGCAAGGAATTGCAGAAGTGCTGTTTTGAAGGCAGAAGATGCTAAAGCCTTTTGCCAATCCTTCGGTCTTTTCTGGTCAGCACCTGTGACTTGAAATGCCATACCTCCATCCGCACCGCGCCTGACACGTTCTGGCTCTTTGATGGTTGGGGTTATGTATGTATCGCAAATGAAGTCCACCCTTTCAGACATTGAACATAGCCGGTTTAATATTGTCGAGGAAATATCACCGAATGCCTGCGGTACATTCTGCAATGTGTGAAGTAGCAATCCTGCATCGACTAGCGTAACGTCGACCGACTTCGGTACTGTACCCGCTTCACCAAAGGCTTCAAGGTTATGCATAAGTTTAGCTTTGTCTGTCTTGTTCATAGAGCCATCGATATGCGCCAATGACAATGGGATGGGTGTGAGCGGATACGCGAACACTTTTGACAAGTCAATTTGCTCCACAGTACTAATGTATAGCAGCCGCCCAAACAGATCATGCATCTGCAAAACACCCATCGATAAACTCGTCGCACCAGGTATCACCCTTGCTGACGCAGTCAAGTAGGTCAGTCTTGATCTCATCAGGCGTTTGCTTTCCTGTGGTAATGCAGTACAGCCTGTCGTCAGGTTCTTGTGCGAATGGATTCATCATATTTTCTATACAATTCACTAGCGTATTCAAATCACTATTGTCTTTCTTTATTCTGTGTGGCTTTACTTCCTTTGTCACATCTTCAGTCGACTTGAGACCAGCTTTTTGGTGCGATGGGTGTTTTGCAGATGCATCGCGATTCGAAAAACCCATTAAACGACGGAAAGTAAAAAAACTTCGCAGCAGGTGCGGTAACAACTAAAATAACAGTCAAAGATC
>JBEVXT010000753.1:0-2316 GCA_040505955.1 Sedimenticola sp.
GACTGCTGTTCATTTTTTATTTTCATTAATTTTTTTTTTTTTAATATACATTTTAACAGCACAAGAGAATCGTCTCCATTGGCGACGATTCTCATGTCCTGTCAAACCGTGTTTTTCAGAGTTCCAGTTAAAGTTCGATTGTTGTTCTTTCTTCTTCAGAAATTGCATGTTGGCAGTGCTTCAGTAGTAGACATAGTACCCTGGCTTCCACTCTCTCGTTAACAGCGATTACTAGACATGGCATTCTAGTCTACTTCAGTAGTGCCTCTTTCGTACGATTCTAAAGCACGACCACTTAACATTTATATTGGAAAAAGAAAGTTGATCAAGGTATGCACCTTTTAACTGGATCTCTGAAGTCTATGGTTGTGCCACATGTTTTCTAGCTCACTCCTTTGATATATACAGAGAAATAACTAAGTCTTACTTGGTGTATACTCGTCCAGAACACATCGGAATATGTGATGTTTGGTGCCAGGCTCGGGTACTCATAGTGTAGCAGTTTGTCGAGGCCGGGATCCACATGCTGTATCAACGTTTCCTCCTGGGTGGGCCAGAAATACCCTCCTCTACCGGAACCGCGGCCATCTTTAACGGAAATCACGTCAACAGACCGGCTCTGCACTAGAGCACGGAATGCTGATACATAGTCACTCAACGATGAATTATATTCATGTTTATTTGTTTGAAAGTATGTTCCAACCATTAGACGCATACCAGCTGCTCTGGTTATACTGCTTATCTTCGAAAACACACCAATCAAAAAGCTACTGTCTAGTAGAAGAAATTCGTCCCCATCGTAATATCCTTTCAGAGCGGAAGACGAACTGAAACTGCCCCGGTTCCGGTGATATCGTGAACGATGACTCGCGACTATTCTGGCCACGAAGTTGAGGTACGGGTCGAGCTCGATTTCAGGCGCCCTTGGCAGACCGAGGTAGACGGACATGTTACGCTGGTCGGCACTCTGGAGGACGATGGAGTGCGGGTCGACACCGGAAAATACGGTGAATACCACGACCACGTACGTGCCGTTCAAGTCACAGCCCTTACTGAAACAGACGGAGTTACATAAGGTCGTAAATGCTATGGTCCAGTCACATATGATCGTACGTGATATGCTTTAGCATTGCAGTTACCAGCCTATGTTACTAGACCATCGAAATGTGTGATTTTGTACCTTCGGACATCATACTGAAACAAGTTTACAATACTTACAATATTGTTAATTAATAACGTCAAAAGTTTAACAAAAAATACAAAGTCAGGCGATCCTTGCAAACCGCCGAACACCACCACCAGATAAATACGTCGCGGACAGGGTTTTATTCCGTCCGTTCACCTGTGCCATAGGCTGTGCCAGTATAGGCACAGTGAATGACAGAAACGCCACCTAGCACCGGCTTAAGCGCTACTCAACGTGAAATGGGACACACAAACACAAGGGGGGTAACGTGTGCACAACTGTCAGAATGACAGTAGTGCTCAACGATTAACAAGGATCGGACAATAATGACAGCATTGATAGAATGCACAGGGAGACTTTCTACAGCTGAAAACATATTCAGGGTATTCTGAAATTTGAGTAAACTTTTGACTTCATATACGGAAAATATTACCGACTTGTCAATATACACCATAAAATGCGCAGATCTCCGAAGTTATAAAATCACTTGGGCACGCACATTTCAAATATATTGCGTAAATCCTGGCATGCAGTTCCATCGAGCTCGTGTGGCCGTAACACGTACATTAAGCATCAATCAATTGTTCTGTACATGGACAATGGGCATATATATAGGGAACATGATAACATTGGATTCAACAATATTTCATATGGATTATTGCATGTGCTACCTTGTTGAATGATAAGGTAGTACCAGACGATAGTAGATACGTGACGTCACAATCTTCTTCTCGTACATCGGACAGCGAATCACTGCGTTGTCGTCGAGGTCCTCCTCATTTGCATATTTGGCGAACAGTGCAATTTTTAGACCCAGGGCCGATAACTCTGTCTGCGCGTTATCGTAGCAAGTAGATACATCCGCAGTTTTAGATGGCGTTGTGAAGTCCCCACACCACTGTAACACAAAGCCACACTTGTAAATACAAACAAAACACATTTATAATGGCTGTCCATATCAATTTGCAATTAAAACTACGTGCACATACATAATATATAGTATACAAATAAAACTAGAGTGGTGCAGATAGCGTCACAAGCATCCAGTTTAACGCTATTTTTAACACAAGTATCTCCCCTGTTCAGCAGCCAGGGGTGGTGGAAAGTTTTGTTTTGCTTTGTGCATATCC
>JBEVXT010000754.1:0-4777 GCA_040505955.1 Sedimenticola sp.
TCCTTGACCAGCGCCCGTATAAGTGACTTGGAGATGATATCAGTGTGGCCCATGACGCTAGAATAGCAGAGTCGGTGGGTTAGGGATAACTCGAGCGGCTATCTGCAGTTGGACGGGGAGGCGTGTACCTTTGCGAAAAAACAAAAGGATACCCATATCTTTGCTGGGTCGTGGCCAAGGGTCGAGTGATGGGTGTCCTGGTCTTTTTTTCATACAATTTCAGGACTAACTGATTACCAGTAATAACTTGGCCGTTAGCATTAACCTGAATTGGCTGCGATACCCTCTTTTCGCAGGCTGCGCATTTATTCTAATCCAAACTATACTTCTCCGCGTAGTTTTCAGCCAAGGCAGGATCTTGCTTTTCCTTGTGCAGGATGCAGTTGCCTATGGTCAACATGTCGATCTCCGTTCCCATAAAGCACCGAAACGCATCTTCAGGTGTGCACACAATCGGTTCCCCGCGTACATTAAATGAAGTATTCACGACCACCGGACAACCGGTTTTTTCTTTGAACTTCCTAATAAGTGCGTGGTACCTTGGATTGGTTTCTTTGTGAACCGTTTGAACCCTCGCAGAATAGTCCACATGGGTTACCGCAGGGATCTCCGAGCGTTTAATGTTTAGCTTGTCGATTCCGAACAACGCCTCTTCCTTAGCAGTCATCTGCCGGAGTTTACTCTGTTTAACCTTATCCACCAGTAGCATGTAGGGGCTGTCATGATCCTGCTCAAACCACTCCGCCGTATCCTCTCCCAGCACCGAAGGTGCAAAAGGGCGGAAGCTTTCGCGATGTTTCACTTTGAGATTAAGTGTTTTCTGCATTGTTTCCGAACGAGGGTCGCCGAGGATTGAGCGGCCACCAAGGGCCCGTGGCCCAAATTCCATGCGCCCCTGGAACCAGCCGATGGCCTTTCCCTCCGAAATCGCTTCCGCAACCTGTTCCAGCAACTCCTCTTCACTAAACGTTTCAAACCTGGCGCCACACTTGGCAAGTGCTTCCTCAATAGTTCCTTGTTGGTAAGCGGGGCCAAGATATGCTCCCAGCATCGAATCTTTAGGGTTCACCCTGCGCGGTTTACCGAGTTCCTTGTGCCATGCAGCCAGGGCAACGCCTAAAGCGCCGCCGGCATCACCCGCAGCAGGCTGAATCCAAATATCCTTGAAGCGTTGATCTCGCAGGATTTTTCCGTTAGCAACACAGTTAAGCCCGACACCGCCGGCTATGCAGAGGTTGAGGATCCCGTACTCTTTTGCAAGTGAGCGCGTCATATAGAGTACCGCTTCTTCCACTACGGCCTGTACCGAAGCTGCGATATCCATGTGGAATTGGGTCAACTCGTCTGACTCCGGTTTTCTTACCGGCCGGCCGAACAGATCGGAAAACTTTCTGTTGGTCATAGTAAGGCCGGTTGCATAGTCAAAATACGTCTGGTCTAAACGGAATGAGCCATCCTCTTTCAGGTCAATGAGCCTTTCCTGAATAAGGTCTTTGTATCTGGGTAGACCATAGGGCGCTAAACCCATAACCTTGTACTCGCCGCTATTGACCCTGAAGCCCAGGTAGTACGTAAATGCCGAGTAAAGCAACCCCAATGAATGTGGAAAGTGGATCTCTTTGACGATATCCAGCCGGTTGCCCTTGCCGATGGAGACCGTTGTCGTTGCCCACTCACCAACACCATCGACGGTTAGGACAACAGCCTCTTCGAAGGGTGATGGATAGAATGCGCTGGCCGCATGGCTGAAATGATGCTCGCCGAACAGTAATTTATCCGCCTCGAAATTCGAGCCTGATTTCTTCAGCTCTTTTGTAAGCAGATCTTTCAGGAATAATTTTTCACGTAACCAAATCGGCATCGCCATACTGAATGACCTTAAACCCCATGGGGCGTTAGCGACGTAGGTTTCCAACAAGCGCTCAAACTTTAGAAATGGTTTGTCATAAAAAGCAACATAGTCAACCTGATCGAGGGTGAGGCCACCCTCTGTCAGCACATAATCGACTGCGTTCTTCGGATAACGGGGATCATGCTTTCTACGGGTGAAGCGATCTTCTTGTGCAGCGGCAATGATTTCACCATCCACAACCAGGGCAGCTGCGCTGTCGTGATAGAAGGCTGAGATACCGAGGATGGCTGTCATTAGAACAGTGTGTATATGAACGGTGCGACCGCTGTGCCTTGGCTAAACACAATGAGTCCACCCAAGAGGGCCATCATAAGTAAAATAGGAAGAAGCCAAAACTTCTTTCGCGCCCTCATGAACCTCCACAGCTCGCTCAGAAAAGACATCGAATCAACCCGTTAAAATTGGTCTTTCATTGAGCCGACAGGCTGGTTACGCTCAACCCAGTATGACTTCGCTTTTTTGTCCAGTTTTTGCCCGAGAAGATCTTTCCCGATTAATCTTGCTATCAGGCCAGTGGGTGTCACGGCAGCAAAGTAGATGAGCGCTAGAGCAATGGGGGCTATGATGGCGCCAAGCACCAGGCCCAGTTTGAACCACAGTTTGTTGGGGACAGATAATGTTCTTGGCGCCCAGTAGGCAAGTGCCAACAAAACGAGTGCAACAACCAGAGCCCACAAGCGTATACCCCCTCCGCCTACCAGTGGATAGAGCCCGATTGATGCGAACACGACGGCAAATACAATGCCAAAACTCCTCTCGGATCCCATTGGTACTTCAAGGTGGCTTTTGAATTCAGACAAACTGAGTACTCCGCTATTAATTCTTAAAACCGCTATAAGGCATCCGCCAGAATCTTGGCCACTTGAAGGTGTCCTGCGGTGTTCAGGTGTCCGTCGTTGGGAAAATACAACGCTTCTGAGGGTTTGTCCTTCGCCAGTTGTGCACCTATATCGACGACACTAATTCCTGTCTCAGCGAGCCCCGTCTTGATCTTGCTCCTCAAGTATTCCTGGTATTGGCCGGAGATACTGTCTGGTGTCTTGAGATAGGACTGGCCGGGCAGTAGTGCCAAAATGAATCGGGTATTGGTTTCTCGTAATGCATCCTGCAGGCGGAGGACGAGGGCATTAAAGAGTTTAAGGGGGCCTGCCAGTTTCGTTTCAAACTGCTGCTGTAGCGTTTCAGGTGGAATGGACTCACGCCAACCCAATAGGGAGGCTACGTGTGAGCGAGCAAGATATTGACCCAACCAGCCGGTTTCAACTTTCAGTCCACCCAGAATCACAGATGAGAGTGTGTGATTTGCAAGTACAGGTGGTTTTCGTTGGCGCGGAACCGGTACATTCTCCAGAACCAACCGATCATCCACTAAGGTAAAGAAGGGTTTGGCGTTTTCAGTTTGCAGAGGAAATCCCAGCTGATTATCGATCAGATCATTGGCAAGATAGGCCACCAGAATAATGACATTTGGTTTGTAACCAAGCACTTGATCTTGAATGAGCAGCAGTTGCTGATCGGTACTTGTCCCCGGAACGCCAAAGTTGAGCACCTGAAGCGTACCATTGGCTTTACGCTCCAATTGTCCACTGAAGGTTTCGAAATCTTCGACGCCAAATCCAAAAGTAAAGCTGTCGCCTACAATAGCTACTCGTTGCCCGGCATCCCGGGGCAGGCCTTCGAACTCGCCGCGGAATCCACGATGGTTAATCGTGTAGCTGACCTTGTAATCCTGATGTTGATGTACACCCTGCCAGTTGGGCGTCAGGGCCCAGCCACGCTGACTGTTATATTGAATAAGTCCCGGTGTCATAGACTCTTTTGAGCGAAGATGGTCGCTATACTTGTCAAGCGCGTATTCTGCGACACCAAGAGCAAACACTGAGCTCATGACCACACTGATCAGCATAAACACTTTTTCACGGGGATGTTTCACTGTGCTTTAAGGAGGTAGGTCGCCATATCCTTGACCAGCGTCCGTATAAGTGACTTGGATATGATATCAGTGTGGTCCATGTCGCTAGAATAGCAGAGTCGGAGGAATCGGGATAATTCAAACGACTATCCGCTGTTGGGCGGGGAAAGGCAGTCTGACCTACCCCGTGCTCCGCGTACCCGCCCCGGGGTGGGCCGGCTCCGCTACGGCCCATCCCGGGTCGCGAACGCTACGCTCCTGCTTGCTGGAGGGTCTCAACCTCCGGCCAGCAAAACAAAAGGACACCCATCACCTTTGCTGGGTCAAGTGATGGGTGTCCTGGTCTTTGTCTTTTCTACCCTTACTGTGTAGAGGGCTTTCACCTCCAATCTGACGCCAGCTTTGCTTGGCGCACTGGGTGTCCTGGTCTTTTTTTCCTGTAGCGTAATTCACCCTGAGAGAGGCAAAACAAAAAGACACCCACCATCTTTCCTAATCCAGTTTCTCACTGAAATAGCTGGAAACCTCGGTACAGGCCGGAATATCAGGCTGCAACTCCGCCAACCTTTGCCCAATCATAAGCCCTTCTTGGAAACAGTCCACAGCCTCCGTTAAGGCCTGCCTCTGCTCGTGACACTCACCCAGCTTATAGAGGGACACTGCCAAATCGCGCAGGGATTCGGGCGTGTCGCCCAGCATCTCGGTGAGCCTGCGACGAATGCCCAGACTCTCCTCATAGCCCGCTTGGGCATCGCCCCAGCGGCCCTGCTGTTGCGCGACCTGGCCAACCTTATTTAGCGAGACCGAAAGGTCGCGCAGGGATTCGGGCGTGTCGCCCAGCATCTCGGTGAGCCTGCGACGAATGCCCAGACTCTCCTCATAGCCCGCTTGGGCATCGCCCCAGCGGCCCTGCTGTTGCGCGACCTGGCCAACCTTATTTAGCGAGACCGAAA
>JBEVXT010000755.1:0-25788 GCA_040505955.1 Sedimenticola sp.
ATGGAGGCACTGAAGCTAATTGATCCTGACGACCTCTCACCCAGAGAAGCACTGGATGCGCTCTATCGTTTGAAACGTCTGCAACAGGAAGAGTAAAAAGGGGTCAGTACCCTTTAATTGAAAACATGTAAGGTCAGTTTCATGTAGGGCGGATCAATTAAAGGGTACTGACCCCTTTTTATGTGGCTAAGCTGCTGAAACCGGTGGCAGCTGTTCAAAGTTAATCTCCGCAAGGTACTCTCCCACTTCGACAACATCACCCTGATAAAGCAACACCCCGGCACTCCCCTCGACCTCGTTATCATTGATCCTAGGTAGTGACGGGCCGCCAATGTGGAGCAGATAAAATCCCTGGGGACGGCGGGCAATAACCGCCACTGCTTTTCCCGGTTTTCCTATGGTATAAAGAGAGCGGGTGATTCGATCCTGCTGCCCTTTCAGCGGGCCGCGAAAGAAGCGGAGGAGTGCCGTCTTCGGCATCACCTTACGACTCATGGGGAGAGGTCTGTCCACAGCTTCAGGGGGCTTGTTCATATCCCCGGGTCGAATCAACACCGTCTTGTCGAAATCGGCATCTTCCTCACACGCTGACTCATCATCGCTGTAGTGCAGCTTGTAGCCGCCGATCGAGAGACGGTCCCCCTCTCGCAGGATATGCTTTCTTACCGGCCGACCGTTGAGGCGGGTGCCGTTGGTGCTCTTCAGATCCTCAACATAGTAGTCGGAGTAGATCCAGATTATCCGCGCATGAAGTCTGCTCACCGCAGGGTCATCAAGAGAAATATTGGCTTCCTGATCCCGGCCAATCACCACCCCTGAAACCCCCAGAGGTACCTCTCTGATGAGCGCATCTTCCTTATAAATCACCAGCTTTTCCATTATTCTCCTACCCTGCATTTTCCATATACCGCTTTTCAGGACGAGCTAATACCAGGGAAATATTATCCAATCCACCGTTTTCCAGTGCCAACGAGAGCAGTTCAGCCGCAGTCTCCTGCATCTCACCACTGGATGATGCTATTACCTTTTCGATAGCTGCATCAGAAACCATGTTACTCAACCCGTCAGAACAGAAGAGAAAAAGATCGCCCTCTTCCACCGTCTCTACTGCCACATCAACTTCAAGATCAACACCGATTCCGAGTCCACGAATAAGTGTACTGGCATTCACACCAGCAGCCCGGGCCTCTTTGTAAGAGGTAAAAAACCCATCGTCCACCATTTTCTGGATAACAGTGTGATCCCGAGTAAGGCGTTCGAGATGATCGGCTCTGAAACGGTAGAGGCGCGAATCCCCCACATGTCCGTAGATCACCCGGCCCTCTTGAAAACAGCCCAACAGCAGTGTAGTTCCCATTCCCTGCCACTCGGGAACCTGCCGTGAACTGTCGTAAACCACTCTGTTGGCCGAATTCACCGCCGCCGTCATTTGCCCGGCGGTGATCGCCAATTCACCATCACACTCGTTCAGCAACTGAGCAACCACCGCCTCTGTGGCCAGTTGACTGGCCACTTCACCTGCGCTGTAGCCGCCCATGCCGTCAGCCAGCGTTACCAGCCCCGCCCCGGGAAACAGTGCCAAGCTATCCTCGTTACACGCCCTGACCCGGCCTTTGTCGGTTCTGGAAACGACTTCGATCAGCATCAAATTTATCTCAAGGTATCAATCATCCGCCAAATAGGAGCGCTCTTCCGGCGTAACCACAAGTGAGTCATTCTGCCCATAGGCAGTGATAAAAAAAGACTACTGGCTCACACTTACCGAAAGGAGTTCCTTCCACCCACCCTGTTCGTACCCATTCCGCCCGGGATTAGCGCTGCTTTCCCCTGTCGAGTATCCGGGCAAGCTCTTCAGCGGGGATGTAGGCCGGAATCATCTCTCCGCTCTCCAGTAACAGCACCGGCGTACCTGTCACCCCCATCATCTCGCCCAGGCGCATATGACTGAGCACCGGATTTTCACACTCTTTTTCAGGGGGTTTCTTACCCGTTGCGGCGGCGGCCATGGCGATTTTTCTGTCATCGGCGCACCAGATGGAGACCGCCTTGCGATAGGAGGCGCTTTTAACCCCGGCCCGGGGAAAAAAGAGGTAGCGCAGCTCAATCCCCAGTGCGGTGTAGTCAGCAATATCCCTGTGCATTTTTCTACCGTGACCACTATCAATATCGGTAAAAACCGTCACCCGGTGTCGCTGTGCCTGAGCCGGATAGACCAGCATATTCCTCTCGCCGATCTTTCTGACCGCATCCAGTCGGGCCGCCCTGACCCTGGGATCGGTGAGACTTTGCCGCGACTCCAGATCGGTGATGGATCCCTCGATAAGATAACGGCCATCCTCGGAAAGATAGACAATGCGTGTACCTATCACCACCTCGTAGAGGCCGGGAATCGGCGTTACCGCAACACTGTCCGGTTCAACCCCCGAAAGCAGCAACATCATGCTCTGGCGAATCCGCTCCGATGCATCACCTGCTGAGCTCGCCATTGGTGGGCAGGCGGCAAACAAAAAGAGCGACAGAGAGAGCAGGCCCCAAAGCTGCAAACGGGAGAACAAGATCAATCCCTGAAGTTATTGAACTGCAGCGGCAGGCCGAAATCGCTATCCCGCAGCAACGCCATCACCTGCTGAAGATCATCCCGTTTTTTACCGGTCACACGCACCTGTTGACCCTGAATCTGCGCCTGCACCTTGATCTTGCCGCCCTTGATCGCCTTCACCACCTTGCGGGCGATATCGGTCTCTATGCCTTGCTGAATAACCACCTTCTGACGCGCCGAGTTGAGACTGCAGTCGGGAGTCTTCAACTCCATGCAGTCAATATCAACTTTCCGCTTCACCAGCTTTTGACGCAGGATATCCATCATCTGGCCGAGCTGAAACTCCTGCTCCGCCCGCAGGGTGAGTTCGGCCTGGTTCTGCTCATAACCTGCATCCACTCCCTTGAAATCAAAACGTGTGCCGACCTCACGGTTGGCCTGATCCACTGCGTTGCGTACCTCTTGCAGATCCACTTCGGATACGATATCGAATGATGGCATAGCGGTTACTCCTGGGCATTGAATTCAATTGAATGCCTGATGATAAGTACGATGGCAATATAGTTAGTGCCCATCTGGTAATAAAAAGCGGGACGCAGATATCGCAGAGGAGACACAGAGTGCGCAGAGAAATATCTCTCTATTCAATAACAACCTCTGCGTACTCCGCTCTCCTCTGCGATCTCTGCGTCCAGAATGTGCCTTTTCTGGATGGGCATTGGTTACAATGGAGAAAGCATAACGCAGATGAGGTACTGAAAACATCCGTTTGAGACGGCTAACCCCGAGGATGGTGGGCTGCATGCAGCCCCTTCAGCCGTTCACGGGCCACATGAGTGTATATCTGGGTGGTGGAGAGATCACTGTGGCCCAGCAGCATCTGCACCACCCGCAGATCGGCGCCGTGGTTGAGCAGGTGAGTGGCGAAGGCGTGCCTCAAGGTATGGGGCGAGAGGTGCTTTGTGATATTGGCGGTAAAGGCATGTTTTTTGATCCGGTACCAAAATGCCTGGCGGGTCATGCCGGCCCCGCGGCGGGTGGGAAAGAAATCGGAGCAGAGGCGCCCTTTCAGCAACTCCTGACGGCCGCTGGCGAGAAAATCAACCATCCACGAGACCGCTTCATCTCCTAACGGCACCAGGCGCTCTTTGTTCCCCTTGCCGATCACCCGCACCACTCCCTGATTAAGACTCACCTGCTCCAGTTGCAGCCCCACCAGCTCCGACACCCGCAGGCCGGTGGCGTAGAGCACCTCCAGCATGGTGCGGTCACGAAAACCCTCGGGATCACCCGCATCCGGCGCTTCCAGCAACGCCTCCACCTCCTCTTCAGTAAGGGATTTCGGCAGAGGTCGGCCCAGCTTGGGCGCCTCTATCTGCGCTGAGGGATCGGCTTTCAGCCACCCCTCCCGTACCGCATGTTGGTAGAACTGCCGCACGCAAGAGAGCATGCGCGCTGTCGAGCGCGGCTTCTTCCCCTCACTTGACCTGACAACCAGATAAGTAAAGAGATCCTCACGCCGGGCATTCAGCAACTTGCGGCCACGCTGCTCCTCAAGCCAGCAGGAGAGGTGGTTGAGATCCGACTGATAGGCGCTGAGCGTGTTGCGGCTGAGACCCCGCTCCATCCACAGTGCATCGGCAAACCGCTCAACAATAGGATCATCTTTCATACAGAGTTGCTTGAGTTTCCTTGGAGATTGGACAATAGTAAGCCAATCATGGGGGAAAAGTTACGTAACTATTCAGCTCACCCCTAAAATCCGCCATTTCTGTGTTAAAAAATGATCATTTAGCCATATAAACTCACATTTTTTGCCTTGAACTAACGGATTTCAGGGGCAATCTGAACAGTTACTGGTGATTTCTTTACAGTGCTGAATAGTTACAAAGTTATACCCTATTCAACCCAAACCCGAACAGCACCGATTTGAGATCAACCCCCGGAGAAAACAGCTATCCATGAACTACCGAGGCCCGGCACCTGACAATACAACAGCCCCCTGCACCGGCGTACTGCTGACCAATCTGGGCACACCGGACAACCCGACCACTACTGATGTGCGCCGCTATCTTAAGGAGTTTCTGTGGGATCCAAGGGTGGTGGAGACACCGCGCCTGCTGTGGTGGCTGATTCTCAACGGCATTATCCTCCGCACCCGCCCAAAACACTCCGCCGCCATCTATCGCAAGGTGTGGACTGAAGAGGGCTCTCCCCTGCTGACGATCTCGCAAAAACAGGCATCCGCCCTACAGTCGTCGCTGGAACAGTGTATGGATGCGCCTGTCAGGGTGGTGCTTGCCATGCGTTATGGTTCACCCTCAATCGCCCGGGGGCTTGAAATGCTGAGAGAAGCCAACGCCCGGCGGGTACTGATCCTGCCGCTCTATCCGCAATATTCGGCCACCACCACCGCCTCCACCTTTGACCAGGTCTCCCGAACACTGCAGGGGTGGCGCTGGATTCCTGAGTTGCGTTTTATCAATCACTATTTTGATAACGAGCGGTATATTGCCGCACTGGCGGAGAGTGTACGTAGCGCCCGCCAGGAGAAGGGGCATGCCGAGCGGCTGCTGATCTCATTCCACGGCATCCCCCAATCCTATGCCGACGGCGGCGACCCATACCCGCAGGAGTGCAGGATAACAGCGGCAAAACTGGCACAGGCACTGGACCTTGGGGAGAAGGAGTGGGCCATCACCTTTCAGTCACGGCTGGGGCGGCAGGAGTGGATCAAACCCTATACTGATGAGACACTGAAACAGTGGGGACAAGAGGGGGTAAAAAGTGTGCAGGTGATCTGTCCCGGCTTCTCTGCAGACTGCCTGGAGACGCTGGAAGAGATCGGTCAGGAGAACCGCGACTATTTCCTCGCATCAGGGGGTGAAAGCTACCACTACATTCCGGCATTGAACGATGCCTCCAGCCACATTGAGCTACTGACCAAGCTGATACTCAGCAACCGTTGGTAACCATATGAGCCTATCCAAACATCAGGAGCAGAGAAGCGCCATGTACCATCACATCAGCACCCTTCTGTTAGCGGTGGCCATTCTACTTCCGACATCCACCTTTGGCTGGTCCGGTGATCTGGGGGACGGCTCGCTGATCAGCGTCGACCCTACCACAGGCAAGGTTCTGCGCTATAGCGGCACAGACTCACAGCAGTTGTGGGACGGCACACACCGACTGAAGGATGGATCGGTAGTCATTGTCCGCGACGGTATCGCCATCAGCGGCGTCGGTGAAACCACCATCCAACCCGCCGAGACAAAAATAAAAAAGAAGAGAGGTGAAGATAAGCCACCTCAGGCAGTCTCCCCCTGTATTAAGCTGATAATTAAAGTGTGCGGTTTCAACGGTGCCTGCAACGGCAGCCCCGCCTGCTCCCCCGCCCGTCAACTGCTACACCTGGAAGAGGAGGCGGCATGGAAAGGAGACCGCAGCGGCCGTATCGAGAGTATCGATCAGTGCAGAAAGGCACAACAGAACAGCTTCTTCACCCCTTGTGGCGAGGCGTTTAAGGCAAAGGAACCCACATCATGCAAACGACTGGTTACGCGGGTCTGTGGTACAGAGGGTGAGTGCAGCGATGGGAAGGGGTGCGCCCTGGCGAAACAGCTGCTGGAGCTGGAGAGAGAGGAGTTGCTGCTAATCCAGGATCAAAACATCAAGTCGGAAACCTCGAAGCAGTGTGAGGAGACGTTGGGGAAAAATGATTTCTTCATTCCTTGCTCAACAGCAAAATCCAATCCGGATACCTGAAGCCGGTGTAGGAGCGAACTTGTTCGCGAAGAGCCTCCTATGAAGCTAATCGCGAACAAGTTTGCTCCTACAAAAACAACCTTACCTCCAGCAATGAGGGTCTTCAGGATACGACCGTGTGTCCCGCTTTTTTCTTGACCGACACCAGGCTGGAAAAAAATCTTCACCCATGGGGGTATTCAGCTATACCCGGGTTACCCTTCATCCCTATCAGCTTGGGGGTGTTGATCTTTTTCAGCTTCACCTGCTTCTGGTCACGCAGGTAGTCGGCCACCACGTCCCAGATTGGGCGCCCCGGGGCTTTCGAGTTAACCGTCGCCCAACCGGCAACCGTATACTTTTTGTTCGCCTCCACCTTGGCCCCGTTATCAAGAGTCATCTCTGTAACACGGTTTCCAAAAGTAGCCGTCGGCTCACAGACATAATCGAGGCCGCCGACACGCACCATATCACCACCCTGCTGACGGTAGGGATCGGCATTAAACAGATTGTCGCTCACATCCTCCAGGATCACCTTGATATCGGCACCACTCATCTCCCGTCGATAGGTCTCCGGATAGGTGATGCAGGTCTGATCCATGACGTTATCCATGGTAATGGTCTGACCGGGTAGCACCGAGGTGCCCCAGCGGAAACCGGGAGAGAACGAGACCTGCGCATCGTTTACTGTACGCAGTGCATCACAGATCACCTGGTCAAAGGTGCCGTTGAAGTTGCCGCGGCGGTAGAGGGTTTCACCGGCTACTGCCAGTTTCTCTTCCAACTGCTCCTTGTAAGGTGCGCGCACACCATCGATATAGGCCTGCATCTCGGCGTCGGCCGGCAGCAAGTTGGAGAAGACCGGTACCAAGCGATAGCGGAAATCCTGCACCTTGCCATTACGCACATCCAGATCCATCACCCCCAGAAACTTACCGTTGGAACCGGCATTGGTCACCAGAGTCTTGCCGCCGGGGTTACTCACCACCGTCGGCGCTGGCATGCCATCGTGGGTGTGGCCACCGAAAATCGCATCGATGCCGCTGACCCTGGAGGCCATTTTCAGATCAACATCCATACCGTTGTGAGAGATGACGATAACCACATCGGGCTTCTCCTTCTCACGAACCCTATCAACGGTCCTTTGCATCTGACGGTCTTTGATGCCGAAGGTCCAGTCGGGAATGAAGCGGCCTGGATTGGCAATTGGGGTATAAGGGAAAGCCTGCCCGATCACCGCCACCCGGGCACCGTTGACGACCTTGATGGTATAGGGTTTGAAGGCGAGTCCCTCATCTTCATCAAAACCTTCAAAATCCTCGAATTTATAGTCAAAAAGCGCATCATCTTTGACATTGACGTTCTGTGCCACAAAATCGCCATTGAACTCACCGATATTCTCAATGATCTCTCTGTCGAGATAAGTAAACTCCCAGTGGCCGGTCATAACATCGACACCCAGTCTATTACAGGCGCCCACCATATCCTTGCCACGGGTCCAATAGGCGGTGCCGGAGCCCTGCCAGGTATCGCCGCCATCCATCAGCAGACTGTTGCCGTCGCCCCGTTCGGCCCGCAGACGTTTCACCAGGCTCGCCAGATGGGCAAAACCACCCACCCGACCATACTCACCCGCCGCCTGGTCAAAACCGAGATAACTGAAGGCGTGGGACTCTATGCCGCCAGGCTCAATGCCAAAGTGTTTGAGCAGGGTGTTCCCCACCAGGTGTGGTGCTTTTCCGTAGGCGTCGCCAACACCCAGGTTGACGTTGGGCTCACGAAAATAGACCGGGTTGAGTTGCGCATGGCAATCCGTCATGTGCATCAAACAGACATTGCCGAATTTGGGCACTTCATAGAGATCGGCAGGCTGCTTGGCGGCTGAAAAAACCGACCCAGGCAGCATTCCCGCTGCGCCGGCCATGCCCATCAATCGGATAAATTCCCGTCGTGAAAGCGTCATCGTTAGCAATCCTTCAGGCGCACCTTGCCTGTGTTTCATCATAAACAGTGGTGTGATTTAAGAGGTGTGGGTATAGCAAACCGATGACGGGAAGAGCGTCTCCCGTCATCGATTGGTCTGGGGAGGGATCAGCCTTTGACGGCAGCTTCCGCCGATGCGGATTTACCCTTATTATCCACCCATGTCAACTTCAGTTTTGCACCTTGACCACCATTAAACATGAAGGAGATGTAAGCGGACTTCGCCACACCACCACCCCACATTGCGGTGACCAGATTTTCACCATCGAGATCACAGGTGACCTCTTGAATAAAGTTGGCCGGGATTTTCTTCCCAGACTTGTCTTTACGATTACCCGTCTCCATCGGGTGACTCATCAGTGCTCTGACGGTAGTGACACCGTCCTTGAACTTTGCACGGGCTCTGATACTTTTCTTCGCCATTATCTCTTCCTCGGCTATAAGGTTTGCCACGCACACAGGTGCATGGAGCTATCTCTTTGTGGATCCCGGTCTCTTTGTCGCCGGACAACGGTCTCTAATTACGAACGAACCTCCTGGAGGGCGTTCTCGATTAACCGCCGCAACCACCTACGGTCACTTTGACCTCTTTCTTCCCGCTGTAGAGCTTACCGCCAGCCTTGACCACACCGATCACATTGGCTGTTTTGCCCATGCGAATGCGGGTGGAGACAAAGCCATGGCACTTATCTGTGAGATTGTAGGTAGCGACCATCGGTGAAGGGTTCTTATCCGCGTAGATGGTGATGGACTCTACATCTTTGATCGAGGTGATCACCTTGACCGGCACTTCATTACCGTTTTCTGCAATCTCCGGCGCATCAATGGTGACATCACCACTCTCTTCCACTGCATCACTGCCGAACATTGCCGTCAGGGCTTCAGGCATCTTCTTGGCATGAAATGCCTTATCCGGCCAAGCCGCCAATACAGTGGTGGGTGTCAAGAGGCCAGCGCCGAGGGCTACGCCCAACGCACTGACAGCCATCGACCCTTTAAGAAATATCCTGCGTTTCATAAAAGTACACTCCTAAAATATAGTATAATTCTGTTCTGGTTAATGCGAAACAGTGGTCAGACCAAGACTGGTCCACGACTGCATGCCGCCACGGTACCACTTGAGCTTATAGGTGGGATAACCCAGCTTGGCCAGTGTTTTAATATTCACCGATGATTGTGGACACCAGACACCGTTACAGAACAGCACCAGGGTCTTGGCATTACGGAAATCCCATTTGCCATTGTTCAGTTGCACACCAAACTGGGTAACAAGAATATTACTCAGTGTCTCCGCTTCGGTTTCAATATCAAAAGATCCGCCAACATCCACATTGATTTTGTTCCATGGGATATTCACAGAGCCTGGGATTGTACCACGCAGAATCCAATCCGGAGTGCGGGAATCCACCACCACCACTGTGCGGTCGTTATTACTTATACGCTGCAGATAGCCGAGAACCTCCAGCTCACCTACCGTCTCCACCCCTGAAACGACCTCTATCGGCTGTACGCAGAAGGGGGGACAAGGGCGGGATATCTTGGCATAAGCCTTGGGGATAACCGCATCTTTATCGGTAGATCGTGAAATGGTAACAGCTTTCCCCTGATGCATAACCTCAACAGACTGCAGGGATGGGGATATCGAGATCCTGCCTCCATCTCCGGCAACGGCAAGCCCGGACAGGGCCAGCCCGCCAACCAGGGAAAAAGATATTAATGCCTTGGCATATTTCATTATGCTTGTACTCCTTTGGAATCTGGATTTCAGTACTTTGACTGCAGGTAGGGTGGGATATAGAGCTCACTCTGCTCAGCACCCTGCTGATAGGCCATTTCACCCTCATCGGCAGCCCTGGCAGCCAGCTTGATAGCTGTTTTGTAATCGCCCTTTTTCGCAGCCGCTTCCGCCTTTTTCACCACTTTTCCTGAATCCCGCCACTGAGACTGCACGCTGGCCGCTTTCTTAAGGGAAGTTTTGGCTACAGCAATCGCCTCCGCCGCCTTGGTCGCCATCGGATCGGCCGCCTCAGCAGCATGGATCTGGCAGGAGGCACCGGTAATAAGTGCCGCCAACAGCAGCATACTTAATCTATTTCTCTTTTGCATCTTAATCCACTCCAAAATTCGTTATCGCAGAAGGCCGTCCAGCGGCCATTCAGCACACCAACTTATTTCCGGGTGCCCGGAGCATTCAGTTCAATACCGTTACTCAGGGAGGTCAGGAAGTACTCGAGGTTGCGGTACTCTTCACCCTGGGCTTTCATCGGCTTGGCCCGGATATTCTTGTTGCAGCCGGTAAAGCGGCGATGCAGTGTGCCGACGGTGCCCCATTTGGAGCGGTAGGAGGGCCAGTGGGTGGTGTGACCGATGGAAGGGCTCATAAACTCGGTACGAACACTGTTACCGGCGTTCTGTATGTGACAGCTGGCACAGGAGAAGTTGAGCTGACCACGACGGGCAAAGAAAAATTTCTTACCTTTGTTGTAGGCATCCATCGCCCTGGGATCATCTTTTGGCACTACCACATTGGTCATTTTGCCACGGGACTCATTGGCCATATAAGCCAGAACCAGGTTGATCGGCCCTTTCTTATACTTCATCGGTTTTTCACCATTGGCCACTCTGCAGTTGTTGACTGCCAGTGCCATGGTCATCACCATGCCTTTTTCCTTATCCCAACTTGGGTATTTGTGGGCTACGCCGGGACCGTCCGAAAAACAGTCCTTGTACCCCTTGCCATTGGCAAATGGTTTCTCCCACATCTCCTGCCCATCTTCGATAAACGGCTCATAGGGGGGGAACTCCTCAATCGCCTCCCAGTTGGCACGGGCGATTTTGTCGAAGGCGTAGACGCCATCGGCATACTCCTTAATATCAACATTCGGGAATCGCTCGGCATAGAACTTGGTAAAAGCGGCACGGTCTTCACTCGGACCGGCCTGAACATTGAGTATGGCACCAGCGCTCATGGCAATGGCAGCCGATATCATCAGCAACTTTTTCATATTCATAATCTCCTCAATTTGGCTCAAAGGCGGTTATTAATCCACTGTCACAGAGAGAGGACATAATCAACGACCTTATCGATTTCGGCATCGGTAAGAATCTTGTACTTGCCGAAGGGAGGCATGGAGGAGTCACGATTGATCGCCGTGGCATCCCAGATCTGGGCGCGCAGTTTGGCCTTATCAGGATAACGTGCCTTCATACCGATCAGTGGAGGAGCAACATTTCCAGGTTGGGGAACACCAGGAATCATATGGCAAGTCATGCAGTTGCCCTTCGTGCGGTGAAGGGCGATCTTCTCGCCCTCTTTGGCACTTGAGCCTGCGGCCAAGGCGCTTGAGCCTAGTGTGACACCACCAATCAGAACAGCCAGTGCGCTGGTTGCAAGAACCAGTTGTCTGCCGATTTTTATCATCATCTTCCTCCTTTAGGCGGATGGTGAGGGGGTTACCAGGAGTTATCAGCAACTGCTTCAACTCCATATTCACCAATGTGGCGGGCAACCTGATTAAAATTATTTTCGCCTCTCTTGCCTGTTTACCGGCTGCGCTACCTGCGGATCTATTGCCCGCTGCTGCGCAGTATCGGTGACCAAGTATTTTGGGCTGTCAGGATTATGTAAAGAGAGGGGTAGAGTTAAAATTGTTAGATACTGGAGAGATTATAAGGGTTTTCCACGACCACCCTGAAGGCAAGCTGTGGATTACCTCCACATATCAGAATATCCATATATTACGTAACTACCAAATGGCTATATATTGTACTAAATGTAACTATTCAGCACGGTAATCCAGAACTCAGGCGTAGGAGCGAACTTGTTCGCGAAGAGCACGATTCGTAGTCCATCGCGAACAAGTTCGCTCCTACAACACTTCTGTTCCACCATACTGTGATTTTCAGGATCTTGGTACAGAACCGGTTTAAGGATAAAACGGCAGATTTCAGGGGTGAACTGCACGGTAGGGGTCGGAGTCGATTGCGCTGGGATTGCGGAAAAAAGCACCGTTATTCGCCGCAATCGACTCCGACCCCGGATTCAGCTGAATAGTTATGTACTAATTATCTCTAAAACAGAGCCGGAAACAGCGGCGGATTAGCGCTGCTCCAGGGTAAGCATCATGCGCATCAGGTCGGAGAGAGTGGATGCCTCCATCTTCTCCATCACCTTGGCGCGGTGAGCTTCGACCGTGGATTGGCTGACATCAAGATCAGCAGCAATCACCTTATTACGTTTACCGGCCACCACCAGTTCCATCACTTCCTTTTCCCGTGGTGTCAGTCGATCCAACCGGCCCTGTATATCCGCCAGCCGCGACGCCTCTCCCCGCTGTTGACTGTCTTTTTCAAGCGCACGATGGACGCTATCCAGCAACGACTGGTCGTTGAACGGCTTTTCGACAAAATCGACCGCTCCTGACTGAACGGCGCGAACCGCCATCGGTACATCACCGTGACCGGTGATAATAATGATCGGTGGGTGCATAACCTCGGATTTAAGATAAACCTGCAGGTCGAGTCCGCTCATCCCCGGCATGCGGACATCCAGCACCAGACAGCCGGGGCGATTGTGATCGAACTGGCTGAGATAAGCCTGAGCCGATTCGTAAACCTCCACCTTAAGGCCGACAGACTCCATCAACAGCTGCAGGGCATCACGCACCTCCAGGTCATCATCAACAATAAAAACCGTGGTCTCTTGCATCATGGCTTCCGCTCTCTTAATTTTTCTGTTCAGCTACCGCTATCGGCAGGCTGAAACGAAATATGGCGCCTTCTTTCACATCACTAACGGCGTGTATTCTACCCTTGTGGGCCTCGATAATACCCTGACTGATAGAGAGGCCAAGCCCCATCCCCTTGGGCTTGGTGGTGATAAACGGGGTAAACAGCTGATCCACAATATTCTTGTCCAGGCCTGGGCCAGTATCAGAGACTACCACCGTTACGGTCTCCGGATCGCTTAATCGGGTAATGATGGTAAGGGTACGCTCTTTTACGGCGCTGTCACTCATCGCTTCAATTGCGTTTCGTGCAAGATTCAGTATCACCTGATCAACCTGCACATGCTGAGCCAGCACACTGCCGATATTGGAATCGAGGTCGAGCTTTACCTGCACACCCGCTTGACTGATTTCCGTACGCAACAGCAGAATCACCTCATTGATCACCACATTAAGATCAATCAGACTCAGATCCGGCTGCTCCTTTCTGACAAACTGGCGCAGCTTGGTGATGATCTCCCCCGCCCGCTCCGCCTGGGTAGCGATTCGCTCGATCACATCCGCCACCCGCTCCCGCTGGTCCTGACTCCCTTCGAGCATACGCACACAAGCGTGGGCATTGGTGGCAATAGCCGTTAGCGGCTGGTTGATTTCATGGGCGATACCGGCCGCCATCTCTCCCATGGTATTGAGCCTGGCAACATGGGCAAGATCCATCTGGTGCTGCCGCTCGACCTCCTCCGCCAGCTTGCGCTCACTGATATTACGAAAGACCACAACGCTACCGACAGTCGCTCCCTGGTTATCACGTATCGCCGTGCTGGTGTACTCCACGGGAATACTTTTACCATCCTTTTTCCAGAAAATATCATCGTCGACAAAGCGGGCAATGCTATCCCGGGAAGTGGCGTAGACAGGGCACTCCATTGCTGGATGAACCGTACCGTCGGCACGGCTGTGGTGGAGTATTGCGTGCTGATTCCGGCCGATCAACTCATCTTCCCGCCAGCCAATAATATCCTCCGCCGCCTTATTGAAAAAAGTGGCGTTACCCTCGAGATCAACACCATAAATGCCATCAGCCACTGAGTTGAGAATCAGTTCATACTGATGTTCCAGACGCTGCTTGGCTTTTTTCAACTGCTGATTCAGGCGCAACACCCAGGAGGTCATAAAAGCCATTGAGAGCAGAAAGGTGAGGCCGATTAGCGACCAGTACCAGTATTTTCGAATCGCATCCATCAGCGTAAAGCGCCCGAGATACTGGTAGGGTGGAAGATGCAGTTCGGTGAACAACTCATGAACCTGCTGGTAATCGAGAGGAATGGTCCAGTCGAAGTAGCCACCAGCCTTCGCCGCTGCGTGCGCCTTGGGCATCTTGAGCAGCGCCACCACCACTTGCTGGGCCAGCATGTCGGAGGTATGTTGAACCTTACTGAAAGGCCACTCAGGGTAGAGTTGGGTGCTGTGGGCCAGAAGAAACTCAACATGAGAGCGGGGATTGATGATTTTGAAGTCTCTCATCTTAATGACTCCGGCCATCGCCATCCGCTCAAGAATACCGGTGCGAACAGTGCCCACATCCACCTTGCCGGATTTGACCGCCATCACCACTCTGTCGTGGATACCGCCAAATGAGAGTTGGGAGAGATCAAGGTAAGGGTTGAGCCCCTCGGCCTTGAGCTCCCGCCACGCCATCTGAAAACCACCCAGGGAGGTCTCATCCACCGCCATAAGGTGCTTTCCCTTAAGGTCGGAAAGCTTGTTGATATCCTCCCGGTCATTGCGGGTAAAGATCACGCCGCCGAACATTTTTCGCGCTACATCCCCCACCAGATTGTTGAGGGTGACGATGCGGGAGATGCGGTAGCGAACTTCCAGGTTCACATAGATTCCCGGATTGACCAGGATAAAATCGACCTGACCATACTGCACTGCCGGATCAACTTCATCAAAATCGAGGGGTATAATCTCAAAGCGGTGTTGTGGAACGGTTGTACTCAGGTAGTCGGCGGTTGGAGACCACATCTTATAGGTAGCCTCATTACCGCGGTGACTCAGAACACCTATACGGATTATGGATTTCTCCGCCCATACTGTTCCGGCTTGAAGAATGAAAAGCAGAAACAGGATAATCGCTCTAACTCGCATAACAAACCATCACCGGCAAAAAAAGTCAGCGTACGGAATTATTTACAGGCTGGCAAGCTGGAAAAAAACAGTTTTCAGTCCATACTTGGTGGATCAGGGGCAACTGCTCCACCACTAGGGGTAAGCTGAATAGTTACCAAAGGGTTAGCCTCATATCACAAGGAAATCGAGTCATGGCACACTACCAACACATCCTATTGGCAATCGACTTTTCCGATGAGAGCGGAACGGTCATCAACAAAGCGCTGGAGCTACAGCTACATAACAGCGCGAAGTTGAGTCTGATTCATGTCATCGAATACAGCGGCACCATGTACACCGGCGAGATTCCGATACCGGAGGATCTGGATCTGGATCAGCAGATGGCGGATCACGCGGGAAAAAAACTCGATGAGCTGATAGCACGATACCAACTTATGGGATCTGACCGTTTTGTCGAGATCGGTACACCGAAGCGTGAAATCGTACGCGTTGCCGAGGCGGAAGGAGTGGATCTGATCGTTATCGGCAGCCATGGCCGCCACGGCTTGCAACTGCTGCTTGGCTCCACCGCCAACGGTGTCCTTCACCAGACGGCATGTGATGTGCTGGCGGTGAGGGTCGGTCAGAGCTGAAACGGGCCCTGGACGAGCACCATATAGAGTGCGGTTCCGGAAAAGATGCTAAGCAGTGCATTGCCCCGCCACAGGTGCAACGCAGCTGTCAGAAACAGAGCCGCTAACTCATTGACGGCAAAGGGAGAGTGGATGAGATCAATCCCCTTGAGAGAATAGAGCAGCAGAATGGTCATAATCACCGGCGGGGAGTAGCGGCCGAGAAAGAGCAGCAGTGGGTGGTCACCACGATGTTTGAGCACAACAAAAGGGAGTGCGCGGGTGACAAAGGTTGCCAGAGTCATCACCCCAATCACCGCCCACAAGTAGCCATTACCACTCATCAACTCTCCCCCTGATAGCGCCACTGCAGCAGCAAAACCGCAAGAGAGAGGGCAATGGCAAGCAGCAGCATCTGCTCTTCATACAGAGAGAGTGCCACCAACGCACAGACTGCGGCGACAGCAAAGGGGAGTGGCCGACGCAGTTTCTTCCACTGCTCCAGCACCAGCACCATGAACAGGGCGGTAAGGGCAAAATCCATCCCGCTGCTGTCGAAAGTGACCAGGCTCCCCAAAAGAGCACCAACGGCACAGCCCGCCACCCAGTAGGACTGATTCATCGCCGTCAGCAGAAAATAGTAGCTATGCTCATTTTCCCGTTGCGGAGCCGGGGTGCCAGTTATCAGAGAGTAGGTCTCGTCGGTAAGGCCAAATATGAGATAGAGCCGGCGCAATCCTCTGAGAGGGTAGCGCTGCAGCATAGACAGACCGAAAAAGATGTGGCGGGAGTTGAGCAGCAGAGTTGAAATCCCCACCTCCAGCAGGCCCGCCTGGGCGGAGAGCAGTCCCACCGCCATAAACTGAGCAGCACCGGCGTAGACAAAAATTCCCATCAGCGGCGCATAGTACCAGGCGTAGCCAAGATCCTGGAACAGCACGCCAAAAGCCATGCCCAGCGGGACATAGCCAAACATTACCGGCAGTGATGTCCTGAATGCCGCAGCGGCAACGGAAGTGGCGTGTCTATCTATTGGTGCCATTGAGATTTGTGGTGGGTATAGCGCCCTACCCCACCCAAACCCTGGCGTTACGGAACAGCCGCAGCCAGGGGCCGTCCTCCCCCCACTCATCGGGGTGCCAGGAGTTCTGCACCGTGCGGATCACCCGCTCCGGATGGGGCATCATGATGGTGACCCGACCATCTTCACTGGTGAGGCCGGTGATCCCCTCGGGGGAACCGTTGGGGTTGACCGGGTAGGTGGTGGCCACACCACCGCCATTCTCGACATAGCGCAGGGCGATCTGGTCGTGTGCCGCTTGCAGGTGCGAGTGATCACGGAACTCGGCACGTCCTTCTCCGTGGGCTACGGCGATGGGCATCCTTGAACCCGCCATTCCCCGCAGCATGATGGACGGGGTCTCCTGCACCTCAACGGTGACAAAGCGTGCTTCGAACTGCTCGGAGCGGTTGCGCACGAAGCGGGGCCAGCTCTCTGCCCCCGGTATAAGCTGGTGGAGGTTGGAGAGCATCTGGCAGCCGTTACAGATACCGAGAGAGAAGCTGTCCGGGTGCTGAAAGAAGCTCTCGAACTGATCCCGAGCGCGGGGATTGAAGAGAATCGATTTAGCCCATCCCTCCCCCGCCCCCAGGACATCACCGTAGGAGAAGCCACCACAGGCAGCCAGCCCCTTGAAACGATCCAGGGAGACCCGCCCGCTGAGGATATCGGACATATGCACATCAACGCTGTCGAAACCGGCGCGGTGAAAGGCATTGGCCATCTCGATCTGACCATTGACACCCTGTTCACGCAGCACCGCCAGCAGCGGACGCGCACCACTGTTGATCATCGGCGCAGCAACATCCGACTCGGGATCGAATGAGAGGGAGACCTCTATTCCGGGGTCGGCGACATCGGCAATGCGCGCAAACTCCTCCTCCGCACAGTCGGAATTGTCGCGCAACGCCTGCATCTCGCGGGTGGTCTCTGACCAGGCCTGCTGCAACTCCACCCGGGGCATATCCAGTAGCTGGCGGTTGCCGCGGCTGAAGGTTAGTCGTCCACTGTCATTGAGGGTACCGATGAGATGGCTGTAGTGGCCAAGGCCAGCATCGTGAAGGGTCTTAAGCACCGCATCAGTATCGCAGTGACGCACCTGGATCACCGCCCCCAGCTCTTCGCTAAAGAGAGCGGCAAAGTCGTCGTCGCCCAGCGCATCGAGTTTGACTGAGATGCCGGTACGGCCGGCAAACGCCATCTCGCACAGGGTGACGAAAAGACCGCCGTCTGAGCGGTCGTGGTAGGCCATCAGCAAGCCGTCACGATTAAGCTCCTGGATGGCGGAGAAGAAGTGCTTCAGCACCTCGGGATCATTGAGATCGGCACCATCAATACCCATCTGCTGATACACCTGGGCAAGTACCGAGGCGCCAAGGCGGTTGGCCCCCTTACCCAGGTCGATCAGAATCAGGTCGCTGTCACCGCAATCCCGGCGCAGCTGCGGGGTCAGGGTACGGCGCACATCACTCACCGGTGCAAAGCCTGTGATAATCAGTGACAGCGGCGCAGCCATTGTCCGTGCTTCATCGTTCTGCTCCCACACCGTCTTCATCGACATCGAGTCTTTACCCACCGGGATGGAGATACCGAGGGCGGGACAAAGCTCCATACCGACGGCGTGAACGGTACGGTAGAGATTTGCATCCTCGCCACTGTGGCCAGCGGCGGCCATCCAGTTGGCCGAGAGCTTAATATCACCCAGTTTGTCGATAGCGGTTGCCGCCAGGTTGGTGATCGCCTCACCCACCGCCATACGCCCCGAAGCAGGGGCGTCGATCAGCGCCAGGGGGGTGCGCTCACCCACCGCCATCGCCTCACCTGTGTGGCCGCTGTAGTCGGAGAGGGTCACCGCCAAGTCTGCCACTGGCGTCTGCCAGGGGCCGACCATCTGGTCACGGGCCACCTGACCGGTGATGGAGCGGTCACCAATGGTGATCAGAAAGGATTTATTGGCCACCGTTGGCAGACGCAGCACCCGCAGGGCCGCATCCTTCAGCTCAATGCCGGTGAGATCGAGGGCCGGTTTATGGAAAGAGTGACTCTTTACATCGCGCAGCATCTGCGGCGGTTTACCGAACAGCAGTGACATCGGCATATCAATGGGGTTGTTCTCAAAATGGGCATCACCGAGCAGTAGATGTTCCTCGTCAACTGCCTCACCGACGACGGCATAGGGGCAACGTTCACGTTCACAGATCGCCTCGAACTCCGCCAGTTGGTCGGCGGCGATAGCGAGAACATAGCGCTCCTGTGACTCGTTGCACCAGATCTCCATGGGGGTCATTCCCGGCTCGTCGTTGGGCACAGTGCGCAGCTCAAAGCGACCGCCGCGACCGGCATCGTGAACCAGCTCCGGCAGCGCGTTGGAGAGTCCACCGGCACCGACATCATGGATAAAGATCACCGGGCTCCTCTCGCCCCGGGCAACGCAGCGGTCAATCACCTCCTGACAGCGCCGCTCCATCTCCGGATTGGAGCGCTGAACCGAGGCAAAGTCGAGATCCTCCGCCGAGCTGCCGCTGGCCATAGAAGAGGCGGCACCGCCGCCAAGGCCGATCAACATGGCGGGGCCGCCCAGCACCACCAGCGGTGAGCCTGCGGGGAAGGGCTTCTTCGCCACATGCTCCGCACGGATATTGCCAAGGCCACCGGCGAGCATGATCGGCTTATGGTAACCCCGCAGCTCAACCCCATCGGCACCCGCCACCTCCTGCTCAAAGGTACGGAAGTAGCCACAGAGATTGGGGCGGCCAAACTCGTTGTTGAAAGAGGCGCCGCCAATAGGCCCCTCCAACATGATATCCAGGGCCGAGACAATACGCTCCGGTTTGCCATGGTTCTGCTCCCAGGGCTGTTCAGCGCCGGGGATACGCAGATCGGAGACAGAGAAACCGGTAAGGCCCGCTTTTGGTTTGGAACCCTTGCCGGTGGCCCCCTCATCACGAATCTCCCCACCCGAACCGGTGGCGGCACCAGGTTCCGGGGAGATCGCCGTCGGGTGGTTATGTGTCTCCACCTTCATCAAAATATGGATCGCTTCGGCACTATAGCCGTAACTGTGGCTGTCGGGGTTGGGAATGAATCGCTCACCCTGATGTCCCGCCATCACCGCTGAATTGTCCGAATAGGCGGAGAGCACACCATCAGGAGAGTGCTCGGTGGTGTTGCGAATCATCGAAAAGAGCGATTTTGGCTGGGCTTTGCCATCGATGATCCAGTCTGCATTAAAGATCTTGTGGCGACAGTGCTCCGAGTTTGCCTGGGCAAACATCATCAACTCCACATCGGTGGGATTACGCTCAAGCGCCTGAAAACTCTCCACCAGGTAGTCGATCTCATCAGCGGAGAGTGCCAGCCCCAGCTCCCTGTTTGCCACCATAAGGGCATCACGGCCGGCGGACACCACATCCACCCGGCTAAGGGGCCTGGGTTGTGCGTGACTGAAGAGTGCGGATGCCTCCTCCTGATCCGAGAACACCGCTTCGGTCATGCGGTCATGAAGCCGTGTTGCAGCAGCAACCCACTCGGAATCACTCACCGCCTCACCCTCGGCGGTGAGATAGTAGGCGATACCCCGCTCCAGCCTGGAGACTCTGCTGAGACCGCAGTTATGGGCGATATTCGTCGCCTTCGTGGACCAGGGCGAAAGCGTACCGGGCCGAGGCGCCACCAGTAGCAGTGAACCTGTCGGCTCATGCTCCTGCAGGTGAGGGCCGTAACGCAGCAGTTGATCGAGCACCAGGCGCTCGTCATCACTCAACGGCTCATCAAGATCGGCAAAGTGAACGAATTCAGCATAGAGAGTGACAGCACGGCCAATGGCATTGACCAGAGGTTGCTGAAGCTTGCTGAGACGAAATTCAGAGAGGGCGGGAGCGCCACGGAGAGTGAGCATGCTGTACCTTGTAAAAGCGGTTCCTGGAGAAGCTGCCAATAATACTCCATCACGTCGGCAAATGCCGCTACTACACCCGGGAAAGGAACATCAAATTGTGTCAGCGCCTAATGCCTCTTACTTAAGCCAATATCGGGATCACGGAGAACACAGAGAAATTATAAAAAGTCGTAACTATTCAGCTGGCGCTCGGGGTCGAAGTCGATTGCGGCAAAAATTGGTGCATTTCCCCACGATCTCAGCGCAATCGACTCCGACCCCTAGGTCAGCACGGTAATCTGAAACTCAGGTGTAGGAGCGAACTTGTTCGCGAAGAGCACGTTTCGTAGTCCATCGCGAACAAGTTCGCTCCAACAACACCTTAATGGTCCACCAGAACTGTGGTTTTCAGGATTTTACTACAGAGCCGGTTTAAGGATAAAAAGAGACAAAATACGAGATTAAGTGTACCCGGGATAGAGTATTTGGCTTAAGTTGTATTGCGCTCAGAGCCGGTCGATGCGACGGCGGTGAATCAGTGAATAGTAGCGGGTGTTGGCCGGGGCGTGTGATATCAATCCGGAGATAACAATTACCGAAAGAAAGAGGGCGGCCCTGAAGTCGGGGAGTAGCGGTATCAACGCCAGCAACAGCAACTTCAGCATAATCGCCTGACCACGCAGTTGAACCAGCCAGATACCGTTGGACCAGATGGAGATCAGCATCAGGCCAACCCCGGAGATCATGGTGAGCCAGAAATAGAGGCGCCAGCTGTCGTCCACCGCCGGATAGAAAAAACCGGCGCCGACTCCCGCCAACCCGACCAGATGCAGGGTGCGGAAAATCACATTGGCCCAGCGCTGCCCTTCAAAAAACCGGGACTCCTCCGGGAACAGTATCTTGTTAAACGACATCGTTCTTGGCTACCTATGACATTTAGCCCGTACACTTACTGGCTGAATAATAACAAATCGTCAACAACCCGATCTATCGGAACGCTTTCTCGATGCGTGATACGAATTCAGATCTCAAACCAATCGGAGACCTGATCCTGGCAGGTTATCGTCAACCGTCCCTCAATCTCCGGCACGGTGGAAAAAAGCGCCTCCTGCACCTTCTCCGGGTGGTTGTTTTTTTCACTCAGGTGGGCGGCAACCAGATGTTTCAGCCTGCCATGAGCCAGCTGCTCCAGCAGTTGTGCCGCTTGAAGATTGCTGAGATGCCCCAGCCCGCCCTGTACCCGCTGTTGTAGTGAAAAGGAGTAGGGGCCGTCCCTCAACATCTCTGTATCGTGGTTGCACTCCAGCAGCAGGGCATCACAACCCTCCAGCATCTGAAGAATATGGGGGGTAACGCAACCGGCGTCGGTCAGCACACCCAGTTTGGCGCCGGCACAATGAAAAAGATACTGAACCGGCTCCTTGGCATCATGGGGTATGGGAAATGGCTGCACCTCAATATCGCCAATGGTAAAGGCGTGCTGGTAGCTGTGAATCAACTGCAGCTGTGGCAGCCGACCACAGCGATTCAGCCGGTGTGTGCCATGGGTTATCCAGACGGGAATATCGTAACGGCGCGCCAGGGGGCCCACCCCCCGTATGTGATCCTGATGCTCGTGGGTTACCAGAATGCCATCCAGTTCCTCTGCCGCCGCCCCCACCAGAAGCAACCGCCGCTCCAGCTCCCTGGCGGAAAAGCCACAGTCAAGCAAAAGCGTCGTCGCGCCACCTTCAACCAAGGTGGCGTTACCGCCGCTGCCACTGCCAAGAGAAGTGAACCGCACCTGCGTTTCCCGCTAAAATCAACCCGTTGGAGAGTGATCCTTTATCGGGATAACTATTTTAGCTGCTCATTGAGCAGCGTCAGAATACGTAATGCCGTCTCCGAGCCATCCCTCACGCCGCCTTTGTTGAGCACCACCACACGGGTACCCTTGCCTTCCGGCTGCAGGCTGACCTGGTACTGATTGCTCTTGTCGATATCCTTGTCATCGTCCTTCCAGAAGGCGAGTTTACTGAGCAGCCCGGGATCTTCCTCATCACTCATCGGGTCGTTGTAACGTACGTAGTAGATGCCCTTGCTGCGATTACGATCCTCGACGGCAAAGCCCACACGATCAAGTGCTACGCCTGTGAGCCGCCACGCCCGGGAGGGTGCCTCATCGACCAGCAGAGAGACCCGATCCTGATTCTTGACTATTTTTGAACGGGGTTTTACTTTCTGCCCCTGTCTAGCCAGCTTGCGGGAGGCCTGCTGATCGGCTATCCCCATATGCACCATCATCCGCCGCAGCATCTCCGCTTCAAGTCCGTGGTCGGTTCCCGTCGGATTCCAGACAGAGCGTTCCGCCTTGCCACCACCACCCTGTATGATCGTCTCCTCCATACCGCGGTGTGTCAGGTAGAGTTCAATGACCCCCGCCTCCAGCCCGGGTTCGATTCTGATACGGTACTGGTCACGGCTGGATGCACCATATGCATTATCAAAAACCTTACGCACAGTATTGGTGATGAAATCACTCTTGATATCCGCCCGATTCTCCAACCAGTCGGTCACCATGACGCCGATGGTGGGATCCTGTTCGATCAGGAGAATACCGTTATCCTGCCAGAATTCGACCGCATTGAACCAGACACTATCAACAGTGCCCTGAACTAACAGCCAGCGCTTGTCGCCATCCCGCTGCACCTCCATATTCTTGATCACCGGCATCACCTGGGTGCTGGTTGTCAGCCGCCCCTGGATGCGTTCACGCTCCATCACCCCGGAGAGGGTGGTAGAACCGGAGTTAGGGGCATCAGGAACCACCAGGGCATCGTTGATCGAGCTTTTTGTCAGATCAGGGGGAATCTCAAGGCTGGCACCAAGTACTGAGGTACGCTGATACTCAACCTTGCGGTCAGGCAGCACGTCATCGGTACTGGGTGTGGAGCCACAACCGGCAACAAGTGCCGCGACAAGAGGGGTGCAAATTAAGTAACTGAGTTTTACGGACATTGGGGTAATCAACCTATTTGATTCGACTCTGTAATCAGAACAATACCGTGATTATAAAAGCTCACAGGATACCGGCCTGCAGCATGGTGTTGCGCAAGGTATTCCGGTGCTCTTCGGCAAACCAGGTCAGGGGCAAACGGATCCCCTGGGGTATCCGGCCCATCTCCCAGAGCGCCCATTTTACTGGAATTGGACTCGACTCCAGGAACAGATCCCGGTGCAGTCCAGCAATTTTGCTGTCAATCTCCTCGGCCCGCCGGTTGTCACCCGCCAGCGCCGCCACGATCATTTGACTCACTGCAGCCGGGGCGATATTGGCGGTCACCGAGATGGTTCCCTGACCGCCTGCCAGTACCAGCTCACGGGAAGTGGCATCGTCACCGCTGAAGATATCGAACTCTCCGCCGCAGAGTTCCCGAATCAGCGCTACCCGATGAAGATCACCGGTGGCCTCCTTGACACCAATGATATTGGGAATCGCCGACAGGCGGCCAATAGTGTCAGGCAACATATCACAAGCGGTTCTGCTCGGCACATTGTAGAGCATCTGTGGCAGATCCACCGCCTCGGCAACCGCCTTGTAATGGAGGTAGAGCCCCTCCTGCATCGGCTTGTTGTAGTAAGGCGTCACCAGTAGTGCACCATCGGCACCGGCCTCTTTGGCACAGCGGGTGAGATTGATCGCTTCGGTGGTGGAGTTGGCGCCAGTACCTGCCATCACCGGCAGACGGCCAGCGGTCAGTTCCACCATCCGGCGAATGGCATAACAGTGCTCTTTCTCGCCCAGTGTGGCCGACTCACCGGTTGTGCCAACGGCAACGATACCGTCTGTTCCCTGCTCCACATGCCAATCGATCAGCGCACGCAGACTCTCCTCATCGAGGCTGCCATCCTCAGACATGGGGGTGACCAGCGCCACATAACTGCCTTGAAACATCGGTGAACTCCGCATCATAAATTCAGACTGAATCATCTATTCTAAATCGCCAGCCAACACCGTGACAAGGGAACCCACCCAAATAGACCTCGTACACTCCCCCCAGGGTAGGATAATCAACCACCCTGTCCCTTCCAAAGACTGCACCATGCACTGAATATGTCGGGGAAAAGGAGACAAGAAGGGGGCGGTGGCGCTACACTCTTACTCAGCCCTACTTCACTCCGGCACATGAATCCCGGGGAACCACTGTCCAGTCAAGCGGTTCCCTGATTACCATTTAACAAGGAGCAACCTGCACTGATGTCCAATAATAACTACCTGGTGATTTCCGCCCTCGGTAAAGACCACCCGGGTATTGTTGACCGCCTGTCAAAAATCATTCTCGATGAGGGCTGCAGTATTGCCGACAGCAGAATGACAGTACTGGGAGGCGAGTTCGCCATCCTGCTGATGATCAAGGGCAACTGGAACACACTGACCAAACTTGAGGACTCGGTTGCTGGCATCGAGCAGTTGCTGGGACTGACCATCACCGCCAAACGCACCGACAAGCGGAGATCCTCAACAAGCCAACTCCCTTATGTGGTTGAAGTGGTCGCCATGGATAATCCCGGCATCGTCCACCATCTGGCGAGTTTCTTCTCCCAGCGAAAGATCAATATCGAGGATCTCCTCACCAGCAGTTACGCAGCGGCTCATACGGGGACACCGATGTTTGCAGTTCATATGAGCGTCGGCATCCCCTCGGATCTGCATATCGCCACCTTGCGTGATGAGTTCATGGAGTTTTGCGACTCACTCAACCTGGATGCTGTGCTTGAACCGGAAAAGGGCTGAAACACCCATGACCCAGGTAACCATCGACAAAAAAATTCCCAGGGTACTGAACATAAATAACAGTGGGCTGTAGCCCCGATTCTCAGGAACAAAGCATCAATGAATGACCGCACCAGACGCCGACTCTACATCCTCGACACCAACGTACTAATGCATGACCCCTCCTCAATATTCCGCTTTCAGGAACACGATATCTTTATTCCGATGGTGGTTCTCGAAGAGTTGGATCGGTCAAAAAAGGGCATGTCAGAAGTGGCCCGTAACGTACGCCAAACCTCCCGTTTTCTTGATGAGTTGATGTCTGATGCCGGTAAGGAGGCGATTGATGCCGGGCTTCCGC
>JBEVXT010000755.1:25888-31896 GCA_040505955.1 Sedimenticola sp.
GAAGTGGCCCGTAACGTACGCCAAACCTCCCGTTTTCTTGATGAGTTGATGTCTGATGCCGGTAAGGAGGCGATTGATGCCGGGCTTCCGCTTCCCGCTCCAAGCAATGGCAAGGCGGGGAATACAGCTGAACATGGGCGCCTCTTCTTCCAGACAAAGATACTGGGAAAACTGCTTCCCGAAAGCCTGCCGGGAAACATACCGGACAACAATATTCTCGGAATAGCCATCTCCCTGCAGAAGGAGCGTCCAGAGTCAGACGTTATTCTCATCTCCAAGGATATCAACCTGCGCATCAAGGCCGCCGTCCTGGGTATCTGTTCTCAGGACTACTACAACGACCAGGTGCTGGATGATGTGACCCTGCTCTACAGCGGTGAAACGGTGCTGCCGGAGAACTTCTGGGAAAACCACAGCAAGAATATCGACTCCTGGCAGGAAGAGGGGCGCACCTTCTACCGCATCGATGGCCCCGATGTCTCCGAGTGGTACGCCAATGAGTGCCTACTGATGGAGGGTGATGGCGGCTTTGAAGCGATGGTTCGCAGTATTGAAGGTGACGAGGCGATCATCGAACTCACCAACGACTACCGCCAGCAGAAGCACTCGGTATGGGGCATCACCGCCCGCAACCGGGAGCAAAACTTCGCCCTCAACATGCTGATGGATCCGGAGGTTGATTTTGTCTCGCTGCTGGGAGCGGCAGGCACCGGAAAAACCCTGCTTGCTCTCGCCGCCGGTCTGGCCCAAACCCTGGATCAGAATATCTATCGTGAGATAATCATGACCCGCGTCACCGTTCCGGTGGGTGAAGACATCGGTTTTCTTCCGGGTACGGAAGAGGAGAAGATGACCCCCTGGATGGGCGCACTGATGGATAACCTGGAGGTGCTGACACAAACGGAAGGGGGGGAGTGGGGGCGCGCCGCCACCGATGACCTGCTGCGCTCACGTATCCGCATCCACTCTCTCAACTTCATGCGTGGACGCACCTTCCTCAACAAACTTATCATCCTCGACGAGGCCCAGAACCTCACTTCAAAACAGATGAAGACCCTGATTACCCGGGCGGGGCCGGGCACCAAGATCGTCTGCCTCGGCAACGTCTCCCAGATCGACACCCCCTACCTGACGGAGACCACCTCAGGCCTCACCTATGCGGTCGATCGATTCAAAGGGTGGGAACACAGCGGTCACATCACCCTGCTGCGGGGCGAGCGTTCCAGGTTGGCGGATTACGCTTCGGAGGCCCTGTAGAAAAGCGGGACGCAGAGTACGCGGAGGAGACGCAGAGATCACAGAGGAAAAACAAATAATCAAATATTTTCTCTGCGTACTCTGCGCCTCCTCCGCGCTCTCAGCGTCCCACTTTTTTCCTTACAGGATACGACTCAGTCCTCAACATCATCCATATCCACCTGCCCGGATACCCGGCGGCGGACATGGGACCAGGAGACACCGGCGCTGAGCACACCCACCAGCACTATCTCAATGAGGTAGCTCATGATGCGCATGTTGGCTGGATCAAGACCTGCCAGATCGATAAGCAGCCAGATCAACAAACCGAAAAAGGCCGTTGCCAGGATCACACCGATTATTCCCAGAGAGGCAATTGTTGCCCGTACCAGAATCACCCAGCCGATCAGCAGCACCACGCCGACGAACCCCTTGAGGATGGAGATAGTGGCCAGGTCGGTCAGCGCCCAGTGATAGTAGGAGTAACCTTCGGGATTGTAGGTGGAGAATACAACCACCAGCGCTAACAGAAAGCGCAGCAGGAAACTGGTACCGTTGAATGATCTGGATGCCATATTATTTACCCTCTGTTTTCTCTTCACTCTGTGGCTGGCGTAGGATACGGGGTCGGAGTCGATTGCGTCGTAAATCGGTGGTAATCACCAACAATCTTAACGCAAGCGACTCCGACCCCTGCCGAAAAATAACCCATAAAATCAGGTACCACTGAATAGCTACTCTTCTGTTTTCTCTTCACTCTGTGGCTGGCGTACACGGATAGAGAGTTCACGCAGCTGCCCCGGGTTCACTTCGGAAGGTGCGGAGGTGAGCATGCAGGCCGCAGTCTGGGTCTTGGGAAAAGCCATCACTTCACGGATGGAGTCGGCGCCGACCAGCAGCATTACCAGACGATCAAGACCAAATGCAAGACCACCGTGGGGAGGGCAACCGTATCTCAAAGCTTCCAACAGGAAACCAAACTTCTCCTGCGCCTCCTCTTCACCGATGCCGAGCAGGCGAAACACCTGATCCTGCACTTCCGAGCTATGAATACGAATAGAACCACCACCGACTTCGCTGCCGTTGATCACCATATCATAGGCGCGGGAGAGGCAGGCACCGGGATCACTCTGCAGTAGTTCCACCTGATCCTCCTTGGGCGAGGTGAAGGGGTGGTGGAGTGCGTTCCAGCGGTCACTCTTATCATCCCACTCAAACATGGGGAAATCGACAACCCACAGCGGACGCCAGGTATCCTCCATCAGACCATGGTCTTCAGCCAGTTTTACCCGCAACGCACCCAGAGCCTCATTAACAACGGTGGCTCTGTCGGCGCCAAAGAAGATCAGATCGCCATCTTCTGCAGCGGTTCGCTTCAGAATCTCGTCTACAGCCTCATCTGGCAGGAACTTGAGAATCGGAGACTGCAGGCCTTCACGCCCTTTGGCCAGATCATTGACCTTGATGTAGGCCAGCCCCTTGGCGCCATAGATGGAGACAAATTTGGTGTAGCCGTCAATCTCCTTTCGACTGAGTTGACACCCCTTGGGCATACGCAGTGCAGCAACCCGTCCCTTGGGATCTTTTGCCGGGCCGGAGAAGACCTTGAACTCCACCGACGCCATCAGATCGCCCACATCCACAAGCTCCATGGAGCAGCGCAGATCCGGACGATCGGTGCCAAAACGGTGCACCGCCTCCTGATAGCTCATGCGCGGGATAGGATTGGGCAGGTCATCACCCAGCACCTGCTTCACCACCTGGCGGATCATCTCCTCCATCAACCCCATGATATCGTCCTCATCAATAAATGAGGCCTCGATATCAAGCTGGGTAAATTCCGGCTGGCGGTCGGCGCGCAGATCCTCATCACGGAAACAGCGCGCCACCTGATAGTAACGATCCATGCCCGACATCATCAGCAACTGTTTGAACAGCTGGGGAGACTGGGGCAGAGCAAAGAAGTGTCCCGGGTGGGTGCGTGACGGCACCAGGTAGTCACGAGCCCCCTCCGGGGTCGCCTTGGTCAGCATCGGCGTTTCGATATCGAGAAAACCGTTATCATCAAGGTAGTTACGCAGGGCACGAGTCACCTCGGCACGCAGACGGATACGCTGTTGCATCTCCGGGCGGCGCAGATCGATATAGCGATAGCGCAGGCGTACCTCTTCGGAGACGTTCTCATGCTCATCCAACTGGAAGGGCGGTGTATCCGCCTGATTAAGCACCTCCAGACCGAGGCCGAGGATTTCGATTTCACCGGTAGGGAGATCGCTATTGACCGTCCCTTCAGGGCGTCCACGCACCCGCCCTGTCACCCGCAGCACATACTCGTTGCGTACCTGCTCGGCAATAGCAAAGATATCCGCCCGGTCAGGATCGTAGACCACCTGTACCAGGCCCTCACGATCCCGCAGATCAATAAAGATCACGCCACCGTGGTCACGGCGACGATGAACCCAGCCGGTGATAGTCACCTCTTGATCAATATGAGAGGCATTCAGATGTCCGCAGTAATCGGTGCGCATGAAACTTGTTCCGTTATGAAAAGCTGTGGCTAAAGTTGAGCTGGTGAAAAGCGGGAATGTTACGTTTTAGCCTCTTCCGGTGCAAGCGTCCCACCCTCTTTTATTGCATCGGGAACCACCGCCCCCATGGACATCAGCATCTTCAGTCCATCATCGACGCTCATATCGAGCTCGACGGCATCCTCACGGGGCACCATGACAAAGTAGCCACCGGTGGGGTTGGGTGTGGTCGGTATGTAGACATTGATCACATCACGACCGGTTTTACGCTGAGCCTCACCTATATCAGTGCAGGTAAGGAAAGCAAGCGACCAGAGACCGGGACGGGGAAACTCCACCAGCAGCACCTTTCGAAACGACTGCCCAGAGTCAGAAAACATCGTCTCCGCCAGCTGTTTGGCCCCGGAGTAGATCGAGCGCACCAGAGGAATGCGCGCCATCAGGCGCTCCCAGAGGCCAACCAGAGAGCGGCCAAACAGGTTGGCAACCAAGACACCGGTGACAAACACAATCAGAATGGATAGCACCACTCCAAGACCGGGGATACTAAAGCCAAGGAGATTTTCAGGACGATAGTGCTGGGGAATCAGCTGCAGCGTCCCATCCATCCAGTTGACTAGAAGACGTACCACCAACAGGGTAATACCCAGGGGCACCCACACAAGCAGGCCGGCGATCAGGTAGCGTCGAAGAAAGGTCATAAGGTCTGTTGTCAACCGCAGCCGCTACAGCCGCCACCCGTAGCGCAGGGAGGCGGTGCCGGAGCCGCTTTCTGCTCACTTTTGCCGCCGTCGTGAAGATTCTTCTTGCTCTCGCCGCCCTTGAAGTCGGTCTCGTACCAACCGCTGCCTTTGAGGCGGAATCCGGCGGCGGAGATCAGTTTCTTCAGTTGCGACTCACCACACTCCGGGCAATCGGTCAGTGGAGCGTCACTCATCTTCTGCAGAGACTCCAAAGTGTGGTCGCAAGCCTCGCAGCTGTATTCATAGATCGGCATAAAAAATCCTCAGGAACAGCTCACCAAGGTGGGCGGGAAAAATCCACAGGATTCTACCATATCCACGATATCCAGGTGCATTTCTGAGCAGTTGTCGGCAAGCAGTCCGGGGAAGGATGAGGGAGATAGGGTAACAATTCGGAAATTATTGAGGGAGTGCAACAACACCTTTTCAGGAGATACAGCAGCAGGGATACAGCTGTGAGCATGCAGGGAGATATATAGAGGGGATTCTAAAGCCCCATACGCTCCTCCTCCTCACCGGACTCACGCTGGGACTGGTACCTTATCTTCTCCAGGAGCCTGTTCAGTTTTGCATGCTCCTCCTCCGGCTGACCAAACCGCAGATAGAGTTCGACGTGTGTGAGCAACTCTTCCAGCAGCACGTTTCTCCGGTGCAAATAGAGAAGACTCTCCCCAAGGTGGTCTTTATCCACCCCCAGGTCACGCAACTCCTCGGCAGCCACTAATGCTGCATCAATCTGATTTACAGTCGGTTTCACGCCCTATCTCCTAGGCAACGCCCTACTCTAACTATAGTCCGTTTTACCCGCACCACAACGGCACTGAAGGAGTGGAGCGATGACCGTCAAGGAAAACAATGAGTACACGGTGGGTATTTGCCCCGAGGCAGAGGATGAGCTCTGAAGCAAACAGTTATGGACCAGACCAACAGGAAGGATTGACCTGAGCTAATCAAAGTTTAATTGTAACTATTCAGCACGATAATCCAGAACTCAGGCGTAGGAGCGAACTTGTTCGCGAAGAGCACGTTTCGTAGTCCATCGCGAACAAGTTCGCTCCTACAGCACAGCTATTCCACCATAACTGTAGTTTTCAGGATTTTGGTACAGAACCGGTTTAAGGATAAAAAGGCACAAAATGCGAGATTATGTATGTAAATGATTATTTTTTAACTCCGAAACGATGAATTTCAGGGGTGAGCTGAATAGTTACGTTTAATTTAACTCTGCCCCCTATTTGTGTTTCGATCTAACCTTATTCGTTAGCTGTGGGCAGTGGTTTTTCATAACGACACTGTTGCAGCTTTCCTAGGGCTGAGCCTTTCTCGATGAAACCGAACCCTAAATTGAAGGCTACCTGTATTGGGACGGCCACGTAAGGTGATGTAGCAATAGGAACGTAAAATGCCTCTCCTGAGCCGAATGCGGAAGAAGCTTGAAAAGCGGCATAGTAAAGCTGGCCACTTCTTGCTTGGATTTTAATATTTCTTACATGTTTAAGAG
>JBEVXT010000756.1:0-7353 GCA_040505955.1 Sedimenticola sp.
TAAAGCGCCTGAGGGCGACATCACGGCGGTTGATGGTGTCGTCGGCGTAGCCTTTGACGGCCAACCATTCGAGGTGAGCATCCAGATACGGCGCTATACCGTTGGGGTCGAGTGGTCGGCTGCGTTCTTTGGCCGGTCGTGATGTTAGCACCGGCTTTTTACGCAGGGCCATTACTGGCCACCCTCGGCAGCTAAGACATGGATACCACTACGGGTCGCTCCTGCGCCTCCCTGCGCCCGCGACACTTGGACTTCCTGTCCATCGTACGATCCACTCTCCTTTTCGCTCCGGAACAGTGCTTTTTCAACGGATTCGTTATCGGTATCCCTGGAAGCCTTCTCCTGCCTGGCTTTGTGGCGATTTTCAGCCGTGCTACCCGGGGGCGCTTTGACCGCTACCTGGGGGCTACTTGTGGGCTCCTTGTCGCACTCGGGGGGCTCCTTCTTTTCGTCGTAGCGTAACTTTCCGGCGTCGATCAGCCCCATCAGGTGCCTGTCGTCATTCAGCTCGCCATCGTAGAGCAGTTCATAAACGAAGGACTGGCCGCGACCACCCCGGTGAACCAGTACGTATTCCAGCTCCTGCAGGCGGCTCATGTGTTTCTTGATCTGGAAGTCACTCCACTTCGAGTAGATGCGTACCTCCCGGCGGCTAAAGCGATAATCCCGCTGTTCCATCTCTTGCTGCTGACAGGCATCGCCTACCATCGTCTTGATCTGTTTTAACAACGTGCAGGTCTGCGGCGGTAGTTCGTCGAGGGTGCGGCCCAGCACTTCGTGAGCCAGGCGGTTGGCGGTCTCGATATCTTGGCGAGTGACCTCGATGTATTCCAGGTTATGGCCCTGGTAGTGGGCGGTTTTGATCTCCCTCTGATGCTGATGCAACAGCGCGATGGTACGGATCAGGGTCAGGTACTTCATGTGGTCGCGCCGGGTACGTGTCTTGTCGTCGATGAAGGTGAGCTGCTCGGCGAAGGGGTTGGCGACAAGGAGAGGTTTTAAGAGACGCTGGGCGTTGCGGTGCAGCTGGATCAGCCGTTTTTTCTCTTCGCTTTGCAGCAGCCCTTCCAGGGTCTGCTGCTTGCGCTGCAGGGCGTGGATCGCCTGGGTCTGCTCTCTGCTCTCATTCACGGTAAGAACCAGGCAGCGGTTCATCAGCTCTTCGTCGATATCGATGGCCGTGGTGGTCAGAAACAGCATCACCGGCCCTTCGACTCGATACTGTTTGGTGATCAGATCACCACTGCTCTCGTCTTTGCCGGTACTGGCAATGGTCAGCTCCCCCTCCGACTGCAACAGTTTCAGGGCGTAGCTCGCACTCTCCGCACCCTCCTCTTCGGCGATGGCCAGGATCTTGTGTTTGAGATTGCTCTCGCCCATGTAGAAGAGACTTTGGCCGGTCATGGCGCTGTACTGCACCCGCTCCTCTTCGGGCATCAGGTTCAGCACCGCATCCATCAGTGACGATTTACCGGCGGCGCTGGTGGACTGGATGATGATTGCCAGGGGCTTGTCGAGCTTGCGCGAGACGCAGGCGAGGTAGCCGGTCAGTTTATTGGTCTCTTCCCCCACCACGCCGCAACGGCCAAAGTCGTCGAGGATGCGCTGCATCAGGGCGGGCGATCTGAGCAGGGAGAGGGCCTGCTCTTCCGCCACCTCATCAAGTGTGATCCCTCTCTCGTTACCGTCCAGGGTCTGTTTGATCTTCTCCTCCTGCAGGGCCTCGCATTTCAAGAGCACCTTGCCCAGATCGCGTTTGATCACCTCTTCCTTGAGGGTCAGCTCGAAGGCGGCCTGTTTGATGAACACTCCCCGGCTCTTGGCGGCATAGAGGTCGAAGGTGTCCACGTGGAGCGCTTCGCCCCGGGTGACCAGCAGGTTGACCTTGAGCTGGTTGATGCTGAGGTTTTTGTCCAGGCCGCGGATACGATAGCGGCGCTCGCCGATGGGGATGATCACTTCATCCGCTTTGATCACCGCCTCGATATCGACCTTGGGGGCTTCGGGCAGAACAGTGGCAGGAAGGGGGGTGGACGGGGTTGTGGGGGCTCCTTCTGAAAGTGGTTGTGATGTAGCAGCGGCTAAAGTGGATGACTCGGTTTCTTTCCCGGTTTCTTTCCCGGCTGCTTTCACAGTTTCTCTTTTAGCTGCCGTCTCTTCCTTCATATTCGCTACCGCCTCACGCTTCGGGGCCTTCCCTTTTCCCAGCCACACCGCCGAGCGGATCGCCACCCCCAGACTCTTGCCGGCAGGTTGTACGGAGAGTGCGTATTCGTTGGTATCCATCCCCTTGGGGAACTGGATGCGGTAGGCATCGATGCCTTCGGCAGTAAGCTTCTGTGCCAACTTGTCAGCGGCTTGTTTTCCCGCTTCGTCCCGATCATAAGCAATCAGTACCCGCTCTATCGGGTGTTGCTTGAAGGCGGCTAAATGATCAGCGGTAAAACCTTCTGTTCCGTAGGCGGCGGTGACATTGCGATGTCCTGCACACCAGAAGGTCAAGGCGTCGATGAGGGATTCACACAGGATGATCTCGGGTGAGGACTTCAAGGCTTCAATGTTCCAGACGCCGGCATGGGGGCCGGGGAGGTAGAGATGTTTTGGGGTGCCTTTTCTCAGGCTATCGTTGATCTTGCGGCCGTAGATTTCGGCAATAGTTCCCGCTTCATCCATTACAGGCATCACGATGGAGCCGTTGAAGTGTTCATGGCCGGAGGAGCGCAACAGGCCGATACGTTGTAGCTGGCCCCGGATGGCAGCGCCTTCTTTGCGGTTCTTGGCCGGTAGGCGATAGCCAAGGCTGCGGTTGGCAAAGCCCAGCTTGAAGTGGTCGATGGCCTCGGCGTTGGCAAGACCGCGTTTCTCCAGATAAGCCAAGGCCTCCGGCGATTGCTTCAAGGTCTCGTGGTAGTAGTCCATCACCTGGTGCAGCAGCTTGGCATCCTCTGCGCTGTGTTCCAGAGCTGTTGGAAGTTTTCTGACTGTGGTCTGTTTTACCGGGCCGGAGTTAGCAACTAAAGAAGGGCTGTAATCGGCCAGCAGTAACTCAACGGCATGGCGGAAGCTCACACCCTCCGCCTTCATTACCCAGTCGATCACAGAGCCGCCACACTGACAGGCACCCAGGCAGTGCCAGAGGTTTTGTTTTGGGGTGATCACCAGGGAAGGCTCTTTGTCGTCGTGGAAGGGACAGAGCCCGATCAGATCCGCTCCATGGCGCTTGAGCTTTACGCCCTGGCTCTCGGCTAGGCGTTGGAGGGAGACTTCCTGCTTCAGGTGGTCGATCTGGTCGTCCGGGATACGGGCCATGAGGATTCCTCCAAAATACGTCAATACGCTATTGGGCTGTATTTCTAACAGCTACTACGCTATATTGCAAGCAGCCAACCAGAAACGAGGGTTTACAGTGAGCGCACATTCATCAGCATGGGCAACGAACAACATGGCGCTCTCGGAACGGCTCGGACAGCTACGCAAGGAACGGGGACTAACCCAACAGGGGCTGGCCAACTTGGCCGGGGTGCATCTCACGCAGGTTCAGCGGTACGAGGCAGGCTCGGCTCAGCCGACGCTGGACGTTATGAAGAAACTGGCCGTGGCGTTGACAGCCAGCACCGACTGGCTGCTGTTCGAAGAAGACGAGCGCGGACCGGATGACGAACTGAAGCTACAGTTCGAGGCCCTGCGGCAATTTGATGAGGAAGAACGCAAGACGGCTTTGGAGGTGCTGGATGGCCTGATTTTGAAGCATCAGGCCAAGCGCATGGTACAACGCACCCAAAGCCAAGCCGCTACAAAAATCACTGCGAAAGCGGCGCAAGGGGGCCGTTAGCCAACAGCCGCTAAAGGGAGATACAAAAAGCCCTGCGAGAGCGGGGCTTGGGTGGGATGTTTTTCTCAACTAAAAAGGGAGTAGTGGCAAGCTGAACCCGTATACCAAATAACCAAAGCCCGATCCCTGCCGTAGTTACGGAGAAAGTTATAAATATCAATCGAGTCTGACCCTATCGATCTTAAATGCCATATTTAAAGGGCTCTGACCCCTATTTCCGTTAAATCCCTCCGTCACCTTTTCCCTCATTGCTATTTCCCGTAATGGCATCCCCAATGGCATTATTTTAAGAGGCTAACCCAATCTGTTTTTAAGTATTGATCTGTCGAATGCTCTATTTTCTCTGAGGTTATTATCTCAATATCAGCTGCGAATAAATTCAATTTAAGATCGTCAGAATTAAAAGCAAAATCAAATTGAGCTAGACCGTTCTCATCCTGATCAACATTTATGCCAGTAATGAAAAACTGCCCTCTGGATAAATCATTTTCAATCGACAGGGCACTTATCTTGGCATCACTAAATCTAAGCAAAGCTTTCCTTAACTCATATGATGCATCTTCAAAATCACCAAATAGTTGAACATAAATGTAAAAATTATATTTAAAAGCTTCCCTGTCATTATCAAATAGGAAACCAAAAATTCTTGCATCATGTAATTGATCTATGATTTTCTGGAAATGTTTATTCATAGTGGTGCAAATCCACAGCCGCCAAAAACATGCCTTCTAGTGTGGCACTTTCCATCTGGCGCTTTGTCATTTACATCATAGTGCCAATGCACAGGACTTCCAGTTTTAGCCATACAACCATGTGAACCTTTATTTGGATCTGAACTGCGCCCATGACTTCGATAATGAGTTACTTTATTGAATTTTACACCTTCTGGAGGATCACACTCTTCCTCTTCATCACACTGCTCATCTGGCTTTGGTACTGGAATCGGAACAGGCCTTGCTCTTGATCCACCCATCACCTCAACACAAACGACTGGATGCTGGTTGCACCAAGCATCAACAGTGGTTGATCCAACTAACCCAAGAGGATCAACATAATTAATCGGATTACCCCCAACATAGGTATAAAGAGTTTACCCCGACACGACCTCCCGCTTCACTTTCTATTTTTCCCTGTAACTATCCGCACTTAGCTTCGGTTTTTCCCAGACAAGCACCGGGAGAGTCCGATTTTTGCCCAGAGGCGGTTTTCAGCTTAGCTTTTCTCTACCAGGTTGTGCGTACGTGCGACCGACATGAAGCCGATTGTAGACCAGTGCGCCATTGATGTCCCTCTTTAGCGGCTAAAAATATAGGTGGAGATAGACCGGGGCGGCTGCCCCGGCCTGGGTGGTTATCGATACTGCTTCCAGTAGGGGTAACCGACCCGTTCGTAATATTCACGAGCTATTCTACGTTCATCACTGCCGTTGCTGCTGTAGCCGTCTTCTCTGGGATTGCTTTGCCAGTTCATGATTTCGCACAGATCGGCAATGAAGCCCCTGAGCACTTGTTCAGGCTCGATCTGATCTTCTTTGCACAACTCGATAAACTCTTGTGGCAGTTCGATTGTGAGGTGCTGCTTCATGGTGTTTCTCCTATTGGCTGTTTACAGCCCAGTTAGGCTTACTGGACATGCTGACCCACAAGCATCGAGCGGAGAGCTGTCAAGGGCGGCGCGTCTTTTTGCGCCGTTTATATACCCTTGACAGCTTGAGCACGGTGCTAACCTGCCGGCATGTTCAGTAAGACTTTTTCCCACCGAACCAAGACTTGATTAGGGGAGCCCCTGGGGGCGGACGGGAGGCAGGCAGCTAAAAGGCGGAACGGAAGCCACACGGGGTTTGTGTGGTTGGAGCGCCTTTTAGTTGACTGCCGGGGCGGGCGGGGGATGACGTGCAGGGATGCACTAATATCGCGGGCGCATGGATGCGCAGGAGCGATCAATAAAACGCGAAGCCACCTTATAAGCCCCCGGCGGGGGTTGGGGGGCTACCTTCAGGGCCATTTAACATAGCGCTGCGTTATGCGAAGTGGCCGCCATCTGAACCGCGCCGTTTGCGGGGCGGCCATTTTGCATAATGCCGCGTTATGTTACTTGGCACTGCCCAAAAGCCCCCTTGAGGGGGATGGGGGGTGATCAGCCAGACAGCAGTAAGCCCCGCACGATAACCTTTCATTTCACTGATGACCCTGACCGGGGCTTTCTGTTGCCTGGCGTAAAACAGCTTCCAGCTTGAGCGTAGCTGAAGCTGACCACCGCGAGGCAGGGACGCCGAGCGTGTTGAACGAAGCCACCGATGCTTAACGAAGTCGGCCATGGATGGCCGTCCCAGCCCGGCGCGGCGCTTGCCCCACTTTGCAATAACCGTGACTTGCGCCATGGATGGCGGCGCGGTTATTGCGGAGTGATGCAAGCGGCGTGACGGGCGGGCCGATAGCACGGACTCTCCAAGCACTTACGCACCCTCTGTCTGCACTGCTCTCTCTCTTTACTCATCTGTATCCAGTTCAGCGTCCAGCGCTTCCAACAACGCCTCCTTGTCCACTTCCCGCTGCATCTTCGCCGGATGGGTCGCCGCGTGGATCTCTTTGAGCTTCTCCACTGAGACATGGGTATAGATCTGAGTGGTGGCCAGGTCGGCATGTCCAAGCATCGCCTGGATAAAACGGGTGTCGGCACCGTTGTCGAGCATGTGAGTGGCCATCGCATGTCGGAAGAGATGGCAAGAGCCGGTTTTCTTGATGCCTGCCTGGTTCATGTAGTGCTTGACCTTGCGGGCCAGGGCATCACGCGGCAGCGGATCGCCGTAGTCATTGAGGAACAGCGCCTCTTCATGGATGTTGAGCAGCAGTTGTGGGCGGCTCTCGTTGAGGTATTTTTCGACCCAGGCCAGCGCCCGTTCGCCGATGGGGATAACCCGGTCTCGCCTGCCCTTGCCTTCGCGGACAATAACGATGGCGCGGTGCAGGTCGATGTCATAGACCTTGAGGGCGGGCAGTTCCATGCGTCTCAGGCCGGTGGAGTAGAGCGTCTCCAGGATGGCCCGATCCCGCAGACCGCTTGAGGTCTCGTGGTCCGGGGTTGCCAGGATTGCTTCTACTTCGCTGACACTGAGGATATCTCGTGGCAGGCGTTTGGGTTGTTTGGGCAGCATCAACTCCGAGGCCGGGTTGTAGAGCAGATGGTTCTCCTGGGTCAGCCATTTGAAGAAGGTCTTGATCGGGGCCAGGCAGCCGAGCTGGCTGCCCAGGGTCAGGGGGTTGCCATCGGGTTTGCGGTAGTAGTAAAGATGGCGCTGGTAGCGCTCCAGGATCGGCTTGGTGATCTCTTGCGGCTGACTCAGATCGCGTTCATCACACCACTGGATAAAGCGCCTGAGGGCGACATCACGGCGGTTGATGGTGTCGTCGGCGTAGCCTTTGACGGCCAACCATTCGAGGTGAGCATCCAGATACGGAGCAATACCGTTGGGGTCCAGTGGTCGGCTACGCTCTTTGGTCGGTCTCAATGTTGACCTCGGC
>JBEVXT010000757.1:0-1203 GCA_040505955.1 Sedimenticola sp.
CATTGCCGACTTAATGGATGAGGTATTAAAGTTTATAATATTGTATATGTATAGTATACCGAAGGAGGACCAGTGGCGGCATAGTGTGACAGTACCAATGGCGGCAAAACGTGTTCAATCAAACAAACCACATCTTGTCATAAATGGATAGTAGTTTAGCAGGTTCGGGAAAGGCACCAATCGAGCTACGGTAGATCAATCGATCTCTAAACCACCGATTGGTCTCTAAATAACATGCATTATGACGTGGAAATCTATTGTGCATGTCGTACCGGTCAGAAGTGCATCATGGTTTGCTTTTGAAAATATAAACAAGTTTGAGAAATTAGGAAATTAAGAAAAAAATCCACTTTCTACCGATGCGTTAATTTTTTTGTTACATATATTTTATTGTTAATATTTAGTAATGGCAGCTAGACATCCATGCGATTATCATTATTTTTCAGCACGGATTAACGCATCGGTGGATTTTTTATTTTTTTGTAAATTGGTTATTTGAGAACAATGTTTTGAAGTTTTAGAACAAACCATGATGCACTTCTGACCGGTACGACATACACAATGGATTTACACGGCATAATCCATGTTATTTAGAGACCAATCGGTGGTTTAGAGATCAATTGATCTACCGTAGCTCGATTGGTGCCTTTCCAGAACCTGTTTAGTACAAATAAAACCAATGTCGTTACTACAAAAAGGAATTTGATCTTAGTAGCATGTGTCGCTTGACGTCATCTATGACGTTGTGCCGTCATTGCTGCTCCTTCAGTAATACAGATTATTTTTTTCCATGTGTGGAGCACACAATTTTAGTAACATTCTAATTAATCTTAGACGACTGCAACCTGAAACTCTGCGAATTTTCGGTGGCGCGCGCGGGGAGACGATATTAACGACAAGAGACACAACGACTATTTGGTCGTGGCGGGGCGGGATGGGGTCGAATCATTGTTCGCCCTTGGAAAAAAAACATCATTAGAATTTGCATTAATATTTCGGGCGAATTTTAGGGGGTGCGCGCCGGGTGGTGATAAATGACACGCAATTTTAAAATTTCGGTCTGTATAAACATCAATTAATGAGTTGGGTGCGGCGGGGCATCTCTTGCGCCCCGAGATTTTTTTTGAATTTTGGAGGCAAATGATGAATTTTGGACGACTGAAAAATGAAGCTCGCCAAATTATACCTATCGAATTTGCAATT
>JBEVXT010000757.1:1213-5856 GCA_040505955.1 Sedimenticola sp.
CCGGGTGCGCCCCCCCCCTGTATCTGCGCCTGCTAATATGCTAGAGAAAAACAAAAAATCGTATCTATAAAGCCCACCTCTAACATTTTCATATACATGTACTAGTATGTTTCTGATGAAAACAGCCCATAATGTTGGTATAAAGGTAGGAATTTTAACGCTATAAAAGCCACCAGAATGCAGGAAATTAATTGTAGAAAATCAAAAAAATCTGGGGGGGACATGCCCCCGCACCCCCCTAGCGTCTCCCTCGCTACGCTCGGTCGATTTCGCCCCCACCCCCCCCCCCAATGTCAAAAAAGCTCTGACGCCCCTGGTTATATTAAACAAATATTAGTGAACAGTGCTGATCCTGATCAGACTGTGCAGATGCGCAGGCTGATCTGGGTCTACACTGGTTGTATAGGCCATGAACCCCATTTCTCATATATCAACATTCAACAATTCTTTTGTATTTCATAGATGCAATTTGTGTAAAAAAAAAGATAAATTTGATATTTAAAATCTTCCAACATGTATACTTTCAGTTTCCTGGTACAAAATACGTGCGGCTGAGGTGCGTGTCACATGACCACATGGAGACAGAACCAGTCTTACCAGAGTCAGCAGACGTTCCAACTGCCTTCGATATGCTGATGGGCAATAGACAGAAGAAGCTGTTACTTCCAGACAAGAAGACATCAAGGTTTGAATTATTTGCGACAAATGTAGACCCAGATCATCCTTAGCATCCCAAAATTTTAGGGTGAAATGCATGTAAGGCAAGAGGCCCAAATGGGCCTGTAGCGCTCACCTGGTGACACCAAATAAGGTCAATTTTAACCATGATATAGGACAAAATCTTTCAGCGGCCATCTTGAACAACAACAACAACAATTTGACCTTTCGGCGGCCATCTTGGATGACCTAATGGCCATCTTGGATGACCTAATTATGCGAACGCAACAAAAATTATACCAGAGCGATCTACTCATCAATACCTTCGATTTGATATGACCTTTTGACCTTTCGGCGGCCATTTTGGATGACCTAATTATGTGAACGCATTTTTTTTATGCCAGAGTGATCTACTCATCAATACCTTCGATTTGATATATGACATGACCACTTTCGGCAAAAAGAGTATATGACCTTGACCTTTGACCACCGGGCTGCGCCCATTTTTGACCCGGGGGTCACCATTTTAACAAATCTGAAAGAGCATCAGTGGTCGATCATTAATTATTCCTACCAAGTTTCGTCAAAATCAGTTAATCGGTTAGTGAGAAGAAGATTTTTTAAGATTTTGTGCTATTTTTAGACGGCGGCCTACTTGGATTTCCGAACGACTCCATTTTAACAACTTTGTTTTCCCGCGACCTGTGTACCATGTCTGTGAAGTTTGGGTGCCATAGGCCAAGCGGTTGCGGAGGAGAATATAATATGGTTCTGGTTCAGGATCACATGTGAGCGATACAGGCCCATCTTGGGCCTCTTGTTTTATTATTATTGACTATTATGTACTAAAAAATCACTGATTTTGCCCCCTGTGCACCAAAGCAGTCCTTTCGTACTGACCTCAATATATTATATACTCTGTTGGTGTCCCACGCCTTGGTGGGCGCGACATGCCGGCCGTGGCCTTCTAGTTTACAGTAGTCATGGCTATGCCGAGTATGCTCTGTCCTTGTGCCTTTTAATGTTGTACCAACATGATTAATATGATGTATTTGTGTATTTATATACTTCAGCTCGGGTGTTCATGAGGGTCTCTCCCGGAAAGATGAGCTGTTCAATGCACTTATTGATTGGATGGACGTGAGAGGAATGCTGGTTAGAAATCACAGTGAGGGCATCTATGTCACACAGGTGGGATATAAAGCATATCATGACCATGTAATACCCTTACAAAGGCACAAGTCTATCCACTGTGCCAGATCCGTCTGATGTTCATGTAGTTAATTGTATCCCCCGGACCACCGGGGGATACTATGGATTTGACGTCGTCACGCCGCCGCGTCCGCATCCGCAGACACTTTCGTGTTCGGGCCATAAGTCCAAAGCCGTATGGAATATTTTAACGAAACTTCACACATGCATAGATAACGACCCAAAGGTGTGTCGCGCACAAGAACGATGATCCTCGCATCGCACATTTTGGAGTTATTGCCCTTCGTTCGTTTTCGGGCAGGGGGATACAATGCGGTCGTGGACGACTGGCGTTCTAGTTTTATATTTTAATACTGTAAAGGTTCTATCCAGGATATTTTCAGGAACTATTATAGCTGTTGAATGCAAAACTTTCTTGTGAGCTTTAATACTCAATAACTATGAATACATTTCTTGTTTTGTTTTTCTTCACAGATTTTCGATGCCAGGATTAATGGTATATATTTGTATCCCCCAGACTTCCACTCACACTCACATAATTTCTTCCTAAGAAGGTTTTGGATCCTTTAATATAACTTCTTGTCACTATTAACCATGCTTCTCTTTAGTATAGTCTCTTAAAAATACTAATTCCTTCTTGTATATAAATGGTGGTGGTATTTCCGAGGTTTTTATCAGACTTTTTTACCCCAGAGATACCATTTATGATTTTGATCTGTGGCCAAGAATGTATGTTTTATCCCTTTCAAAACTACATGCCAGTATACCTGTGTTCACAAACAGTGTGATTCCAGATGAGCTGGCTCGTAATGAGCCGTCTCATCAGGATCTGCACTATTTGTGATATTTCTTCGGATTTCCCCCACATTTTTCTGATGGATGGATGGGTCTAAAAATGAACATATAATATGCCATGACAGTTAATACTTTAAAAGGGGTAAAATAGTTAATAAACCGGTGAACAAGATTTGCAATCAAGTCCGAGTGAGATGCACATGCAGCAATGAAAATGCCATTTAATAGATTTTGAATGTCAACCGATAGTTGCTTGGACCGAGTGACATTCTTTAAAAGTTTTAACATGTCACTAGGTCACCAATCAAGCAATATTAGATGGTATCATCGTCGCCAAGCATCTCATTCAGACTTTGATTCAATATATTGTCAGTTGCCGCTTCATTAAAGCCTACCCTCTTGGTTGCCGATTACCATCAAATGTTAAAATAGTATCTACAGGGTGTTTTAATGTAATCTGTCAAGTGGTCCTTGGAAACCGCTGAAAACAACTATAAGACAAATACATCGCGAATAGGGTTTGATTCTGTTTGTTCATCTGTGTCACAGACTGCGTCAGGAAGTTACATTTATGTGTACTTAAATCTGCCTTTTATTTATAATAGTATTTGCATCCATTTATATTTATTATATGTGATACACCATGAGAAAAATGGCCCAAATGCGGTTTGCGACCAGTGTAGCCCCAGACCAGTCTGCGCATCCGTGCAGTCTGACCAGGGATTACACTGGTCACAATTTGTAAACGAAACCCCCATGACGCTTCAAATGAACAATGCAGATCATTATCATGATCATGGTGCCTGCTAGGTGATCAGGAGCTACACTGGTCAAAACCGGATTTGGGCCATTTTTCTTGTGGTGCGTCATATATGCTTTTATAGACTACTAGGTCTACTACTAGTGACTTGCTTGCATGAATACATAATATTAAATTTTCATATTCGTCCTATGGACATTTCACCCCTCAGTATTAATGGATGAAACTTTCCAGGAAAATACGTATTTTAAATTCTACATTTTATGGAGAAATTTAGCTTATTTTAGACATTATTTGCAACTTTATTTGTCAATTTCCAGCATCATTTGTGGCTATTAAAAGTGTTGTTCTTATTTCAAGCAGTCACAAACTATATACTTTCGAGGAGAGATAAGAAAAATATTTTGAATTTTCCATCTGCAATCAAAATGTGTATAGTTGTCATAAAATATATAGTGACACAACAGCGCCGATCCTAATGAGACAGCTTCAATATTATGACCTGGCTCATCCGGATCTACACTGTTAATATTGGCTTTTAACCCTTTCAACCCTACAGACCTCTACAGCAATGTTTGCAAACAGTGTAGCTCCAGATGAGCCGGCTCGTAACGAGCCGTCTTATCAGGATCTGCACCGTTTGCAAGTAATTTTATAATTTTAAGGAAAAAAACACACCACTTTGTATAAATGGACTGGCATGAATGGCATTTTCTGAGTAATTGATTGGTCTGAAAAATAGTTGGACCAGTCCATGTCAGTGAAAGGGTTAATATTGCCTGCTGGTTTGAACTTGTTGAGCCTTATCATTCATCCATCCAGACACATTTTGTTGTTGTAGGTGCTGACAAATGCCCTGTGGTACATCACCAATCAACATGATGTTATCAATGACAGAAGCAGGAGAGAATCTTCAGTGTCTGCCGTAACAGTGGAATTTGATGACTTTAGTGGTTTTAATGAGCACCGTCGCAAGAAACTTAAATCTCAGCCATTAGATAGTAGTGAGCTTAAAGCTCATGCTGAGACACTTTTCAGCTTGTGTGACAGGCCGATCATGCAGACTTCACCTGCATGGGAACAGGGTTATGACGTCATCAAGGCTTTGGCACACAGTCTTTGGTCTTACCATAAATATTTGGGGAAAGTCTATGAACAAATTGAAGAGAGCAGAAACTTAGATCACCCTGTCCGCCCTTTATCAGAATACGCGTCAGTT
>JBEVXT010000758.1:0-3316 GCA_040505955.1 Sedimenticola sp.
CCAGGTGACCCCATGGGCATTCCAGGGACAGCCAACCCTTTGATCTGGGGTTTTTCACTCCGCAGTTTTGAAATGAGGTCGGCTGGAACATGACCTTCGATAACATAGCCGTCTACCATGGCAGTGTGGCAGGATTGCAGATTGCCAGGTACTCCCAACTCTTTTTTGATTGGTGAGACATCATTTTTGTTTTTCACCTCAACTGTATAGTCGTTCTCTTTCAGGTGCTCTATCCACGCATTGCAGCATCCACAGCTGGAATTTTTATATACAACAATATCTGCGGCACTGGAGTTTTGTTGTGTTGCGAGCAAGCCACCAACTGTCAACAGGCTGGCCATAACGAGTCCGGCAGCCCATTTTAATTTGTCATTGAAGCCTGTTTTTTCTGTTGGGATTGAAGATTGCTGTTTCATGGTAATTAGTCTCATCTGTTTAATTTTTTGCCCTTATCCAGCCCCTTGGGGTTGCTGCAACAAGGCGGTGTCGGCGCATTCGCATTGGCTCTGGCATTAGTATCCAGATATTGAAACCAATCGGCCTTTTTTCGTGACCACCAGCTGCTTGAAGCAGGAAAACCGATCTCTTCAAGCTTTTCCTGGATCTGCTCAAAGTCGGTTTGCATCTGGTTATAGGTGATGTATATCTTTCGGGTGCTTATCGAGATATTCACTTCATGTACGCCCGATACTGCTTTTAAGATGCGGTCGATCTGCTGTCCATCTGCTTCATGATTGAGGGATGGGATGTTGATCCTGTGGCTGGCATCCAAGACCCCGTGGTTTGCACTCATATGATCACGGCTCATGATGATGCTCCCATATGAACTGTATCTGTAGAATCATGTGCCCTTCCCCGCTCTACCACGTTTTGCTGCTTCAGCTCTTGCCACTTCACGTTTTGCCCAGATGTTGTAGACCTCTTCAGGCCACTCGGACTGAAACCAGGCGATTGCAGATAGAATCTCAGCATCACTCAGTTTTCCCTTCCAAGCCTGCATGCCACCCTGTCCGCCGGGACTGCCATTCTTGATGACATGTGCCAGCATCTTGAGGGGGTGGTGCCACGCATGTCCGGTGCCGTTGAGAGGTGGCGCTGGGTATTTTCCATCAGCACCTGCTTGTCGCCAGTTGGCTGCACCTTCTCCCTGCTTGCCGTGGCAGACGGCGCAGTTCTGCTGATAGACCTTTACACCTTGGCTTACGTGCTGAAACTGATACCAGCGTGTAGCCGGGGCTTCTTCAGTTACCGAAGAAGCTGTGGTGGGCTGTACTTGCGATATTGCCTGGGCGCCCGATTCATCAGTGGAGCAGGCGGCAAGGATCAGGGGTAGCAGCCCCAGAACGGTAAAGCGATACTTCATAACGCTATCTCCAAAAAAGGCATGACGCCTATAGAAACCACCACAGCACTGAGGAGGATGTGGTCTGGGCTTGGTTCAGGAGATGGTTAAAGGAGGTCTAAGAAAGGAGAAGATGAGCGGATCTGGCAGCACTGAGAGGGTATAAGTAGTGAATATACGTGATGAAGTGAATGTGTAGACCCATTCATCGCCTAAATAGAGTTGAACACCGAAGGAGGCATCACAATGATCGCAGCAGCTGTTGTCATCGCTGGTCTGTTCCGTATGCACCCTATCGCCGCTATGTTCCTGCTGCGGGCAGTCCATCATCAAGATTTGGCCCTGCATCTCCATGCCTGCTCCAGGAAGACAGGAATCACCATAAACAGTGGTGAACGGCAACACCGCCAGCATTATTGTCAGCAGGTAATGTATCGTTTTTTTTATGCCGGTACTCATCTGTGAATGATGGATTAACTATAGTTGTTTTCGGATTATTGAATAACCTGGATATTTTCATACCATGCCAAGTTAGGTGATATCTCTCCCAAGAAGTTCAAAGATGATTGTAGTCAAGTAATCAATAAGCCTCTAAATCAGTTTAGAATATGACTGTATCATATTGATTATATATGGATTTAATCGTAATAATTTGGTAATCAGCCAGTTATTTAATCTGATACTTCATCAATACGCAGGGATAAGCGAAAAACAAGCATGGCGACCAGGATCGCTCCCACCCACCCCAGTTCAATCGATAAAGCGAGTGCCAGTTGCCAGGATGAACTGAATGCCCAGATGAGCGATCCGATCAGCAACTCGACAGCAGCAAAGATGTAGATACATCTCTTCATAAGCGCTTTGTAGTTTGATTGGTACTTTTTGCCACAGCTTGAACAGTCAAACTTGGGGCGCCTTACAGCCCATGACTCAACTCTCTGACCACATCTATTGCAGCTGAAATTATCGATATCGATCATCAATAGTGCGGTTCAGTTTGAAATCCCGTGAGCAGATAGTGCATGAAAGGCTCAGATATCAGAGACTCTTTGCTGAGAAGGTATCGCAAGCCTCTAATGTGCCTTTTTCCAATCCTACCTTGAACCATTTGACTCGCTGTTTTGAACTTCCATGAGTGAATGAATCCGGTGTTACCTGACCACTCGCCTGTTTTTGAAGTCTGTCATCACCTATCGCACTAGCCGCTGTCAGCCCCTCTTCGATATCACCGCTCTCAAGAATCTGGCGGGAACGGTTTGCATGGTGCGCCCAGATCCCAGAAAAGCAGTCTGCCTGTAGCTCCTGCATGACTGACAGCCGATTAGCCTTCACTTTACTCAGGCCTTTTTTAGCTTTTTGTACTTTCTTGGAGGTTCCCGTCAACGTCTGCACATGATGTCCGATTTCATGTGCAATCACGTAAGCTTGAGCAAAATCCCCGGGGGCTTTGTAGCGCTTCCTGAGATCGTCGTAAAAACTGAGATCAAGGTATACCTTTTGGTCGGTTGGACAATAAAAAGGACCCATCTGGGCAGAACCAAAGCCGCAGCCGGAGTTCACTGATTGCCGGTACAGAACCAGACGGGGCTCTTTATATTTACCCTTCATCTTTTGGAACAGGCTGCGCCATGTATCTTCTGTGTCAGCGAGGACAACCGATATGAACTGGACGAGCTGCTTCTCTTCCGTACTCTGCTTGACCGGCTGGTTTGAGTTCCCGGTTTGCTGACCCTGAAATGAACCGCCACCAAGAATTTGGGAGAGGTTCCCTGTATACAGGCCGTAACCTATGACGAGTGCCCCTGCTATCAGGGTTCCTTTGACTCCGAGAAACTTGAAAGCGATGGGGAGTAGCCGGAGCAACCCCCCGCCCCTGCCTAAACCACCTGATCCGGAGGCCCTCACACCGCGCCTGTCTTCAATATTGCTGCTTTGTCGATTTCCGCGCCAACGCATTTTTTATGACCATTTTCT
>JBEVXT010000758.1:3416-6330 GCA_040505955.1 Sedimenticola sp.
GCTGACTACCCTTCCAAACCTGCCTCTTTGATCAGTGCCATCATCTGTTCGGCACTGATCTTTCCACTCGCTTCACTCCCCTCCAGCAAGCTATCAGCCAGATCCCGCTTTTCGCTATGCAATGCGATGATCATCTCTTCAATGGTACCCTTCGCCACCAGCCGATAGATGGTGACGGGGCGGGTCTGGCCGATCCGATGGGCACGGTCCGAAGCTTGATCCTCCACTGCCGGATTCCACCAGGGATCCATGTGGATAACATAATCTGCGGCAGTCAGGTTAAGTCCCGACCCACCTGCTTTTAAACTGATTAGAAACAGATCACCCTCACCGCGCTGGAAGGCGTTAACCGCTATCTCCCGTTTCTTTAACGGAGTGGATCCATCCAGGTACTGATAGTGGATACCCTGTTCATCCAGATATTTTCTAAGCAGCTTGAGATGGCCAACAAATTGGCTGAATACCAGTGCCTTGTGACGGTTTTCACGCAGCTCCTGGACGATCTCGGCAAACGCCTGCAGCTTGGCGCTGGGAACGGTGCTGCCCGGTAGCACCAACAAGGGGTTGCAGCAGACCTGGCGCAAGCGGGTGATTTCGGTCAGGGTTCGCACTAGCTGCTGACCCTGGCTCTCGACAGGCTCTGCAAGCCGCTCCATCGCTTGTTGCCGCATCGCCTCGTAGAGCAGCTGCTCTTCCCTGCCCAACTCCACCTGTAGGGTGATCTCGGTCTTTGCCGGCAGTTCGTCAAGCACCTGATTCTTAAGGCGGCGAAGGATAAAGGGGCGTATCAACATTTTCAGGTGCTGCCTAGCGGCCTGCGCCCCCTCCCGGCTGTTTTCGATGGCCGCTGCAAAGCGCTGATTGAACTGCTGTTGGGAACCGAGAAGTCCTGGATTGATAAAGTGGAACAGGTTCCACAACTCACCCAGGTGGTTTTCGATCGGGGTTCCGGTGGTAATGATCTTATAATCGGCCGTCAACGCCATGGCCGCTTTTGATCGCTTGGTCATACTGTTTTTGATCGCCTGTGCTTCATCGGCGACCAGCGTGTGCCATTTCACTTGTGCCAACCTCTCGTTCTCTGTTTGCAGCAGTCCATAACTGCATACGATCAGGTCATAGGGGCCGGCCTCATCCAGCATCTGCTGCCGGTCACCTGGGCCAAACTGTTTGGGATTGAGAGTCGGCGCAAACCGCTTCGTCTCACTGAGCCAGTTTATACTCACAGAGGTAGGCGCCAAGATCAGTGTTGGACCATCCGGCGCCCGGGTTAGAATTAGAGTGAGCGCCTGCAGAGTCTTACCCAGCCCCATATCGTCGGCGAGGCAGGCTCCCGCACCCCAATGGGCAAGACGTGCCAGCCAATTGTATCCCTCTATCTGGTAGTCACGCAGTTCAGCCTGCAGGGTACTGGGGATTTCCGGCTGGAACGCTTCCGCCTGCTCAAGGCGTTGCAACTGCTGCCGCCACGCCTTGCCACTCTTCAACTCCATCCCCTCGGTCACCTCCTCCATCAACGGCGCCGCCAGGGTATGGAATTTACCTCCATCGGTCATCCGGCGAATCGACTCCAGGCGATGATGCAACTCCTGGGTGATCGCCAGAAACTCTCCCTCTCCCAACTTTATAAAGCGACCTTCGGAGTGCTCCAGCAGAGAGAGCAGCCGCTTCATATCAATCACCTGACTCTCTTCCAGTTGCAGTGAGCCATCAAGTTCGAACCAATCCTTTTGCCGCGTCACTGTCAGCTGCATCTGGTTCATGCCTGCACCCTGTTGAAGGCGGATCTGCTTCCCCTGGGGCCACTCCAGAACCACCTCATCGGTGAGTTCCTGGAGCTGCTCCAGTGTCTCCAGTGCGATCGCAGGTTCATCCAGAGACCAGCTCCAACCCTCATCTGCCATCAGTGCCGGGCACTGATCAAACAGCTTCTCGGCATTTGCCCCCTCCTCCTTTTTACCACGGGTGGTTTGCAGCGATTTACCCTCCACCTCGGTGAAAATTGTGCTTGCGCCACTCTCTGGGTGGAATAGAGGGCCTGCTTCACCAAAAGGCCGCACAAAACACTCAAGACGTAACCCATCACCCACAGGGTGCAGCTGGATCCGCAGCCGTGGATCTGCTGCCACCTCCTCGGTATCAGTTTGGCCGCCACCGATCTCTGAATGCACGGAGAGCAGTGGTGCAATGGTGCCTATGGTGTCCAGCACCTGCTGCCTGGCGGAGGCAGGAACCTGTAGTCCGTCCACTCCCAGCAACTCGCTGATCCGAACATGTTGTGGCTGAAACTGAACCAGATGGATACGATGGCGCTCCTCCTGTGTCATCATCAGCCCCCCGTGTTCAGACGCAATATCGTCGCAGTCAGGGGTTAAGCAGAGATGAATACCCTCCCCACTTTGGCGCACCACCAACGCTGGCTCATCAAATACCAGTTCAACATGTTGGCCGGGATCATCTGCACGAAACAACAAAGGGTGCTCAGCGGCGGCACGTATCGCCCTCTCACTATGAAGTGTGTAGTCAAAGCTCTGATGATAACCCCAGCCAGAAAGGTCATTCTCTTTTTTGATGGCGTCACAAATCCGATGATCCTCCGGGGTGAGGTACTCAAACTCCTCACGCTCATCATGGAGCCTCCGCAACGAGACCGCTCGGCCCTTGCTCCACTTACCGCTTTTGGTTATTCTTTGCTCCCTTGGCTCCAGCGTCAGATCACCGTAGCAGGTATCTATTCGCCAACTCATACGTAGCCCAGAATTCCCGGCCACCTGCTGGTCTGCCTCATCCACGGGAGAGTTCAACGCCTTCAAGTTGCGCAGTACACGCTCCCACTCCTGCTCCGGTTTCATCTGTTCAACAAGGGGGGTCAACCCATTCTGGGGTGGAGGTATATCCGATAAGCAACCCGACG
>JBEVXT010000758.1:6430-8604 GCA_040505955.1 Sedimenticola sp.
GGCTCTTATTCAGCGTTAGTTTGGGAAACGTCTCCCAACTGAGCCCAAGCAGGGCCGTCAGTTGCCGACCCTCATTGCGGTGCAACGCAATACGTATGCACCGCATCAGGCGCTGTTCACGCTGATGGGTGCTCAGTCTGTAGAGTGGGCTGCCGTATCTATCTACCAGCTCACTGCCGTAGTGCTTCTCCACCACATTGACGACTAACTCAAAGCTACCGTCATCCACCAGCTCACGGGTAAGCTGCTCGGAAATCTCAAGCGCAATGTGATACTTATTGCAGTTATCAACCAGTAAGCCAAGTCCCAGCAGCTGCACCCGGAGCGGTTTGGCCAACAGTTGGTGCAGCCCTCTACCGTCGGCAGACTTCCACCCAAGCCCCTTGAGGATATCTTTGACCACCGTCTGGCCCACCGGCTCGTAGATCACAGAAAAGAGCTGCAATATACGCCGTACTTCTCTTGGTTGATCCGCGTAGATCGATAGCAAGTCCTGTTGAGAAGTATCGCCTTGTAATCTCATTAGTGTAATCCCAATGCCACTGCCAAGGAAAGAGTTGGAAGATTATCAAATCGGGATCTCAATTGGGAGAGTCACAGCCTGTTTTTTCCCCGAGGGTTGGAGTCAAACCGCGTGACAACGGCGGGTAAAATCAATATCACCGGGAGGTTTAACTCCAACCCTTAACTCTTCTGATAAGGCGGATGCTCAGACAGGCCACTACCCGATACAGAGGTGGTGCCAGAATTTATAGCCAGTTCTCGACTTTTAACTTGGGTACCCGGCAAAACTCTCGCACGTTGGCGGTTACCATCACGCAATCCAGCGCCAAGGCGTGAGCGGCAATGAGCATATCATTAGGCCCGATAGGGGTACCCTGTTTTTCCAGATAGTTTCGAAGTTCCCCATAGTGGCGATCTGCAGGTTCCTCCAAAGCCAATACCTCTATAACTGAAAGAATCGCCTCCAATTGTGCAGTCAACCGCGCTGAACCAAGCTTCTCGACTCCGAAACGAAGCTCCCCTGCAACCAGAATACTAGTGCATATATTATCCTCACCCTGCTGCACTATCTTTCTGGCTACCACACCTTGAGGGTGGCGCACCAAGTCAGAGAGGATGTTGGTATCCAGCAGATAACGAGGTTTCAAGGTCAAAGCGTCACATCATCCAACGGTGGCAGTGTTTCATCTACGTCAGGAAAGCACTCATCAAGCGGCTCTAGGGATGAGAGAAGATCAAGAAGCCGGTTTTTCCTGACCGGCTCCACAATCAGCCTGTCGCCCTCTTTGTGGATAATCGCCTCATCACCCTCCAGCTCAAACTCCCTGGGAATACGTAACGCCTGGTTACGACCATTACGAAACAGCCGAACATGTCGCTCAGATTGCATATGATTCACCCACTGTTTTTGGCATATGCCTAAGCATAGGCCGCAGATAAAAATATGTCAAACTGCGCAACAAGGGTGGGTAAAATCAATTTCTCTTTCAGTTCTGCATAAATACAATATTGTATATATACAAAAATGTATTTTACTTTTTGGCATGAATTTCTTCTACCCTTTGTACTGGCGATGCAGGCTTATGAAAGGGAGACTATGGATAGATAGCAGCGCTTTGTAGGGTCGGCACCGGAAATCCAGAATATTGCAGAAGAGGTCTATCAATCCATTTTGTCACACGCTCCCAAAGCGTAATCCTGTAACCGAAGCTGATCGCGAACTGCCCGCTCTACAGGTGCCCCTTTCTCCTGTCTGGCGGGCTTCAGGATTTTGACCCACCGGTGTTGTACTGAATTGATACGGGTAGTGAACCAAAAACCGGCCTTTTCAGGCCGGTTTTTGTTGTTCACTTGTTATCAACGATATCCAGGGGATGCCGGGGGATAGCCGTAGTATGGCATGGATCCATAACCAAAGGGGGTAGTCGGTCCATAGGAGGGATAGGTGCCTCCCTGGTAAGATGGAACCGGACGTTTAGCCCACTCAGGTCGCTGAGGACGTGCTCTGGGTTTGGCCCACTCTGGACGCTGCATCCTCCCGCCCCATGTCATCCTTCCGGAAGAAGAGCTTCCAAAACCTGACCTGGCTTCTGATCTGTTTGATGCTGCTGTGGATCCTGCTGAGACAACCTCTTCAGTATCAGTAACTGCTGGTGTTGTGGATCCAACCG
>JBEVXT010000759.1:0-3440 GCA_040505955.1 Sedimenticola sp.
CGCAGATACATAATAAAATACCGAGGCAATTGAGTTTCAAAGCCGGTATTCAATTGTTTCTAAATGCCATACTTCAATGGGGTTCAGTGACCAGCCCTTTAAAGGTGGTAACGTATTGAAATTATTAAAAATATTTTTTTTGATAAAATCTGCGTTTTAGTTGAGGTGCAGACATAGTGTTATTCATTGGTGAAATAGCAATATACCGAGACAAGATACGTTAGAAATTCGCCGAAATTTGATACGATTTCGACAATTTTCACAGAAAAATCCAATCAACATCTAAAATTAAGTATAAATATTAATAAGTTACAATGCGACCTTAAAAGGGCTGGGTTCAGTGACAAATAAACGGCTAAAGGTGTTAATGGAGAATCTGCTATCAGTCATTGCTTCGACACCTGTAGGGATTATTAAGAAGAAACCACAGCCAAGGGTGGTGAAGCGCAGACCAAAAGCCTGTCCGCTTATGATGAAGCCTCGCGAAATACTATGCCGCGAACTAGAGAATGATTTCTCAAAACACATGAAAATTCAAGGCTTTGCATGACAGGTAGCGGCATTGGAGTCTGACCCTATTGATTTCGATTCACAGGAACAGTATGCATAGCAAAAAAGTAGTCAAGTATTATGAACAAGGCCTCAAGTTAAACAATAAGGGAAGACTGGCAGAGTCTATTCGTTACTATAAAAAAGCTTTGGAAATTAACCCGGACTTTACTGAGGCAATTGTTAACCTTGGGAATGCTTTTTTGGAAATGGGCCGTTTGAAGGAGGCATGCAGCGCTTACCGGCGGGCAGTAGACCTTCATCCGACTCACCCCATGCTACTCAGTAACTTAGGCAATGCCCATCAGTTACTGGGAGAAAATGAGCAGGCCATAAACCACCTCAACAGAGCGATCACTGCTGCACCCGATTATTCAGATGCACATAATAACCTCGGGAATGCCCTGCGTGCTTTGGGGCGCTTTGAGGAAGCCATCGCCGCTTACCAAGCGGCCGAACGCATTCAACCCTCAGCCACCATCTACAATAATCTCGGCGGCACCCTAAAGGAGCATAATAATCTGGAACAGTCGGCAGCCTCTTTCAGAAAGTTGATTGCGCTCAACCCTGAGTATCCAAATGCCTATCTCAACCTTGGCGACGCTTTGGCTGACAGTGGCGATCTTGATGAAGCAATCGCCTCCTACCGTAAAGCCATTACTATCGACCCACTCTCATCACAGGCATACAGGGAACTCTCCCGTTTACGCAAATTCACTGAATGTGATGAAGATATTCACTCAATGGAGAAACTCTACGCAGAACGAAAACTCTCTAATGAACAACGGATGAATTTGGGCTATGGCCTGGGAAAAGCGTACGAAGATATCAAAGAGTACGAAAAGGCCATGCACTACACGATTGAAGCAAATCGATTAATGCGGTCCACTCTAAAATACTCAACATCTGAAACAGAGACTTTTTTCAGTAAGATCAAAGATCTCTTCTCAGCGGAGTTTTTTTCAACCCACGCGGGGGCAGGAGAGTCGGGCAGGACGCCACTTTTTATTCTCGGAATGTCAAGATCCGGAACAACGCTTACTGAACAGATTCTGGCTAGTCATCCCATGGTTTATGGTGCAGGTGAACTTAACTACCTACCTGATATCGTAAAAAGAGTTTCAGCTGAGAGCCCCACGGGAGCATTCCCGGAGTGCATTCAAGGCCTCAGCATCGAAGAGTTCCAAAAACTGGGCAGAGGCTATATCACCGCTGTTCGCAGGCACTCGGACAGCGCGACATACATAATTGATAAGATGCAGCTCAATTTTATGCGATTGGGCCTTATCAAAGTGATACTCCCGGACGCAAAGATAATCCACCTGAATAGAGATCCAATGGATAACTGCCTCTCCATATTCAAGAACTACTTCTCCAGTCAACACGATTACTCTTTCGATATGAAGGAGCTAGGAGAGTACTACAAGCTTTATCAGGAGCTTATGAATCACTGGAGGAGTGTTCTGCCTGGATTTATTTACGACCTGAGCTACGAACAGCTCGTTTCAGACAATGAGCGGGAAATCCGGAAACTGCTGGAATATTGTGACCTGCCGTGGGATGAGGCATGCCTTAGCTCTCACAAGACACAACGAAGCGTCGCAACGGCAAGTAAAGCCCAGGTGCGCCGCCCCGTGTATCAAGACTCAGTCCAGCTATGGAAGAGATACGAAGAGCAACTGGAGCCACTGCGGGTGGCAATTTACGATTAAAACTCGGGTAACTGTTCAGTTAACGTAGAATAATCCCAGGATGATATGAACCACCTCCAAAAACCACCAAAATCCCTGCTTCGTAAAGTGGGCAGGGCGATTGGCGACTTCGATATGATCCGTGATGGCGACCGCATTCTGCTCGGGGTCTCGGGTGGCAAGGACTCACTCACCCTTCTCCATGTTCTTATGCACTTGAAGAGCTATGCGCCGGTAAAATTCGATCTCGGTGTGATCACCGTCGATCCCGAGGTGGAGGGTTTCGATCCTGAGTTCCTGACGCCCTATTACAGGGAGCTGGCGGTGCCTTACCACTATTGTCCACAGCCGATCATGGAGGAGGCGAAGAGCCGTATGGACGGCGACTCCTTCTGCGCCTACTGCTCGCGCATGAAGCGGGGCATCATGTACTCCACCTGCCGGGAGCAGGGCTACAACGTCCTCGCCCTTGCCCAACATCTGGATGATCTGGCGGAGAGCCTGATGATGTCGATGTTCCACGGCGGGCAACTGCGCACCATGAAAGCGCACTATCTCAATGATGCCGGGGATGTGCGCATCATCCGCCCCCTGGTCTACAGCCGTGAAATTCAGACCGCCTCTTTCGCCGCTGAAAGCGACCTGCCAGTGGTGCCCGACAGCTGCCCCGCCTGTTTTGACGCCCCCACCCAACGCATGCATATGAAGCAGCTGCTGGCGCATGAGGAGAAGGCGAACAAGCACCTCTTCCCCAACCTGCTCCACGCCATGAAACCACTGATGGACGAGATCCCAGCAATAAAAGAAGCTGCGACAGCGGGTTAACAAAACCTTTCAACTCGCTTCAGAACCGAATGGCACTTACTTAAGCCCATATTATCGTCCACACACCTTTTATTTCGCGCAAAGACACAAAAGCGCAAAGAAAGCTTGTATATAGTTGTATATGAATCATGGAATTAATGAAACAAATCGTAACTTCTCAAAAAGTCCGTGCCATGGGTTATTGAAAAGTTACAACAAATCCGATTCTCCATAGACCGTTTCGTTGCTGTCCTTGGCGTCTTTGCGCCTTTGCGCGAGAAATTGGTTTTAAGTAAGTTCCATTAGCTTCAGAACCCTCATTCCCGGCCGATCATTGATTTATCGGTAAATAATCTATATATTAGCGTTTAATTATATTCTGATATGGAATCAATC
>JBEVXT010000760.1:0-9951 GCA_040505955.1 Sedimenticola sp.
CGGGTCTGTTGATGCAGGTCTCTTCGATATGCTTTGGGTCATGTATCCCGGTTGGAATCAGCAGGATTTTCGGCGGGAATAGGGGAGCAATAGGTTGGTTTAAAAGTTGGCTGCTGTTGCAGCCGAAGATATTTTCAGCCCCCGGATTACATGACTGTATGATCCCATCCTGATCATAGGTGATGATGCCGTCGTTTATCGCCTGTAACACCAGTCGGGTTTTCTCTTCCCGTTCCGCCAGCGTCTGGTTGGCGTAGTAGAGTTCCCGGCTCTTGTCTTCGAGTAAGCGCTCTGCCTCCTTGCGCGCCACCCTTTCCCTTTCGGCGCGTTTTTCAAGGCGTTGTCGCTCGCTCATGAGCCTTTGACCAGGTCGAACTCTATAACATATCCCTCAGCAGACTCAATATCCCGACGCGTGATCGTTACCTGTTCACTAAAGTGATCTATACAACCTTCGATAAGGCCCATTGCCAGATCACCGAAGGGGCGCTTGGAACTGTAGGTAAGGATGAGATGATCGGGGTCGGGGCGTTGATCCTCAAACTGAGGCAGCTCGGCATCAGGGTAGAGTTTTCTGACTTCCACATGAATATGATTTTCGACCAGTTGGAGAAAATCGAAACTGTTGTCGATGCCCTTTAAAAAGTCAGGGTGGCCGGCGCTTAGTCGTCCAAAGAGGTGCTTGCCAAATGTCTGTACCAAGTGGGATACCGGGGTGTCGGTTAGTTGGCTGAGGGCAGTAACCAGGGCCAGCATTTCAACATGATGATAGGTGCCTACCGCAGTGTAGGCACCCTGAGAAGGGAGTTCAGCCATCTCGATCATCTCATCTACAATATCAGCAGAGAAGATATCCTCAACGAACTCCACATACTCTGTAAAAACCAGTCCCTTCATTGGGGCATCCCTCCACGGATGTTGAGCAGTTGACTAAGAATAGACCGATTATTGGCTCTTTGCAGAGGTTTCTCATAGCTTCTCAATAGTAGATGCACTAACTAACGGCACATATCTAAGGCTAAATTTTCTCGCGCAAAGACGCAAAGTCGCAAAGATGCCAAGGACATTAATGAGACAGTATGTGCAAGATCGGGCTGGTTTCATTAATCCCATGATGCATATCCGTCTATACACCCGTTCTCTTTGTGCCTTTGCGCGAGATATAAGGTTTGTGGGTAACAACATGGGCTTAGCCACATACCGTATAATCCTAGAAACCGCAGTTGACCGCTCCATTCTGAGGCTAAGTTGTTGATATGAGAACCGTTGGCATTAATTTATGCTTTCACCTGCCGGGTGAACCACGCTACGGAGTGAATTGCACGCTTGCGGTGGCGCATGGCGGTGTTACAACTCCTTGCAATAGAATAACTATTACGTGTCGTTGTGCCTTGCCCTGCACCACCGCAAACGCACACTTCACCCCGTCCAACTGCGGATTCAAGGATAATGGGCCGAAAATAAGAGCGGTGACTACGCCGTACTCTTTTCCCGGGAAGTGATGATGCTCCATATATATCACAGTAATTTCATGGAACGGCTGGTCGATCAGTTGATCGATCATCTGTCGGTGCCGCTTGCCGGTGTGCTGACGCCGGAAATTATTGTGGTGCAGAATGCCGGTATGCAGCGTCGGCTTGCACAAGAGATCTCCGGCCGTTTGGGCGTTGCCGCCAATCTTCAATTTCCTCTCCCCGCAAGCTTTGTCTGGAGTATTCAGCAGGCCTGGATCGACGATATGCCGGAGGAGAGTGGCTATGACAAAGAGAGCCTCTGCTGGCGGATTATGGGATTGCTGCCAAAGCTGATTGATCGGCCAGCCTTTGCCTCACTGCGCCACTATCTGGCCGGCGACGATGCACAGTGTCGCTATCAGCTGAGTGAACGGATTGCAGATCTTTATGATCAGTATCTGGTTTTTCGACCGGATATGATGATTGCCTGGGAGCGGTCTGCGAGCGGCAAGTTGTCAGTTGACGCCCAGTGGCAGGCTGAGTTGTGGCGTGCCCTGGTAGCGGAAACCGACGGGGAACACCGTGCCGGATTGTACGACCGTTTCCGCCGCCTCATCTCCGAGGGCCGTTCACCACGCAACTCCCTGCCGGAGCGGGTGACAATTTTTGGCATTACCACCCTTGCTCCGGTACAACTGCATGCGGTGCAGGCGTTGGCGCAACAGACAGAAGTGCATCTCTATCTGCTCAATCCCTGCCGTGAATACTGGGTGGATATCATCGATGAGAAGGGCCTGGCGAGACGCAGAGCCCGTTGGCGACAGGAAGGGGAGACGGATGTCACCTCACTGTTGGATGTGGGCAACCCCCTGCTCGCCTCCATGGGGCAGGTCGGTCAGGTGTTCGTGGATCAGCTGCTGGAGCTGGACGGCGTGGAGACGGATCTGTTCACTGAACCCGGTACCCAGCATCTTCTGCAGCGGCTACAGGGGGATATATTGGAATTGACGGATCGCCGCTTCGCTGAGGCGGATGAGCACCACCGGGTGGCTGTTGATGACGTTTCCATTCAGGTGCACAGTTGCCACACGACGCTACGGGAGGTACAGGTACTGCACGACCGTCTGCGCAGAATGTTCGATACACTACCCGGCCTGACACCTGCGGACGTAGTGGTGATGGCTCCCGATATCTCCACCTATGCTCCCTATGTCGAGGCGGTATTCGGCTCCGCAGGCGGCAAGCGCCACATCCCCTGGTCGCTGGCCGATCTCGGTGCGCACGAGAGTTCCCCGATTATACAGGCGGTGTATGGGTTGCTTGAGTTGCCCGATTCCCGTTTCGAGGCATCACAGATCATTACCCTTCTGGAGACACCGGCGCTGTCGGCACGTTTCGGTATCGACAGTGACGGTATCGAGCGGATCAGGCGTTGGGTCAGGGAGACCGGAATACGCTGGGGGGCGGATGCCGGGATGCGGGCTGAACTTGGCCTGCCTGCTGAGTCGGCTAATACATGGGATGCTGGTCTGGAACGGCTGTTTCATGGCTTTGCACTGCCGCTGGACGCCGGCCTGCAGGATGGCGTGCTTGCCTATCCCGATATAGAGGGGGGCGATGCCCTCGATCTTGGCCGTTTGGCGGCACTGCTTGATTGTCTGCTGCAGTGGCGCAAGCGACTTTCCCTGCCGACCAATCCAGCAACCTGGGTGGAGCGGATCAATGCCCTGCTGATGGAGTTTTTTTTACCTCAAGGCAACGATGAGTTGCTGTTGCAGAGTGTGCGCAATGGGATGGATGCTCTGCGGTGTCATTGTGAGTTGGCCCATTTCAGCGAGACGATTCCGTTATCCATTGTCCGTGCAGAACTGGATCGGGTGTTAGAAAAGGGGGCGTCATCGGCTGGAGGTTTTCTGGTGGGCGGCGTCACCTTCTGTAATATGGTGCCGATGCGCAGTATCCCTTTCCGCGTGGTCTGCCTGTTGGGCATGAATGACAGTGATTATCCGCGCCGTGAGCAGACCGCCGGTTTTGATTTGATTGCGGCCGCACCACTAGCAAGTGACCGCACCCGCCGCCTGGATGACCGCTACCTCTTTCTTGAAGCGCTGATCTCCGCTCGGGAAATCTTCTATATCAGTTACCTTGGCAACAGTGTGCGAGACAACAGCGTCAAAACACCCTCGGTTGTGCTGAGCGAACTCCTCGACTATACGACGCTCTCATTTACTGCTGAAACGAGGGAGAAGTTGCTCTCACAGCTGGTCACACATCACCCCCTACAGCCTTTCAGTCGGCGCTATTTCGACACTAGTGACGCCCATTATTTCAGCTATGACGAAGGGTGGCTGGCGGCGGCAAATGTTCAGGCACAGCCACAGGAAGCAGCGTTTATCGATACTCAGCTGTCGCAGGATCAGAATCAGAATCAAGACCAGGAGAGAGAGATAGATCTTGATACCCTGATCCGTTTCCTGATCAATCCCTCCGAATGGTTTATGAGGCACCGGCTTGGGGTCGTCAGAGTGGAGGAGAGTGAGGCAGTGGTCGATGATGAGCCCTTTGATCTTGACGCTCTTACCGCCTATCACCTCAAAACCCGGGTGCTTGAGGGCCTGTTGCAGGGGGACGAGAGCAAGTCGTTTCTGGAGTACGCAATTGCCGAAGGGGAACTGCCCCATGGGCACGGGGGGGAGATCACTTTCAATGAGACTGCCTCCGGCCTGGAAGCCTTGAATGAACGTATCAGCCGTCGCTTGGCTGACGGCGGTGATACCCTGGAAGTTGACCTGCAACTGTCAGGCTTTCGCCTGACCGGCTGGCTCCACGGAGTAACCCCCGATGGGCTTCTCAGTTACCGCCCAGCGAAATTGAAGGCCAAAGATATTCTGCGCCTCTGGGTAGGGCATCTTGCCCTCTGCGCTGTTCGGGAGGGAGTGGAATACCGCAGTACCCATGTGGCACTTGATAAAACCCTGGTGTTTGAACCGGTGGCAGCGCCACAGGCGGCGCTGATAGATCTGATCAACGCCTGGCAACAGGGGCAGAACCGACCACTGCCGTTTTTTGCCGCGGCCTCATTGGCCTATGCAAAGGATAGAGCGCTGGAGAAAGCAGAGAAGATCTGGCTCAACGACTATGACAGTGGCGCAAATAACTGGTACGTCGCCACCGCCTTCCGTGGAATTGAACCACTGGAGGATGAAGGGTTCATCGAGTGGGCGGAAAAACTGGCAGCGCCGTTGCTGGATGCGCAAAAGGTCATTACCGCGAAGGGAGACAAGTGACAATGAGATCACTGAAACCCCTCGAATGCCCCCTGAAAGGGCGGCAACTCATTGAGGCCGGTGCCGGTACCGGCAAAACCTACACCATCGCCATTCTTTTTCTGCGTCTGCTGCTGCAGTCGCAACTGGAGGTGAACCGGGTACTGGTGGTGACCTTTACCGAAGCCGCTACCGAGGAGCTGCGCGAGCGTATCCGCAGCAGGGTAAGCGAGGCGCTGAATCATCTGCTGGGCCTTGTTGATGAGCCGCCGGATCCGCTGTTGCAGCAGCTGTTGGATAGCATTGAGGATACCAGGGATGCGATACAGCGGCTCTCGGATGCACTTGTGCGAATGGATGAATCATCCATCTTCACCATTCACAGCTTCTGCGGTCGGGTACTGCAGGAGAACGCCTTCGAAAGCGGCATGCCCTTTGATGTCGACCTGATCACCGATGAGAGCTTACTGCGGCAGGGGATTCTGCGTGACTTCTGGCGCAGCAGTTTGGTGGAGCTTGACCGGGAGGAGACCGTCTGGTTATTGGGTGAGTGGGCGACACCGGACAAGTTACTGAAAGAGCTCCATGACGCCCTCTCTCACACGGAACTACAGATCGTGCCGGATGTCAGCAGGGCGGCTGTAGAACAGGCATGGAACGAGGTCGAGGATTGCTATCAGAAGTTGGTCGGGGTGTGGAGCAGTGAGGGTGAAGAGATACGCGAGCTACTTACCACCACCAAGGCGCTCAACCGCAGATCCTATAAAAAGCCACTGGTCGCTTCCATGTTTGAAGAGATGGATGCCCTGGTCGAGGGTGGTATCTGTCCCGGCAAGTTACCCCGGCAGCTCGAACGCTTTACCCCCGGTTTGCTGGGAAAAAATACCAAGGATGGATATGAACCCCCCACCCATACACTGTTTGACCTTGCCGCTAAGCTCACTGAAATCCATGCCGGGGCAATAGAGACAAGGCGTGGTGGTTGGCTTGCCCAGGCCCTCAACTATTTAAGGGACGAACTGAGCCGCCGCAAGCAGGAGCGCCGCCAGCTCTATTTTGATGACCTGCTGAAACGGCTTGACCATGCTCTCCAGGGGGAGGGGGGTGACCGCCTGGCAGTAGCGGTGCGAAACCGCTTTCCGGTGGCCATGATCGATGAGTTCCAGGACACCGATCCACTGCAGTACAACATCTTCAACACCCTTTACAGTAAGCAATCTGACAGTAAGCAGCCTGACAGTGACCAGCCTGATCATGCCCTGTTTATGATCGGTGATCCGAAGCAGGCGATCTACAGTTTCCGTGGGGGTGACATCTTCACCTACATGGAGGCCCGGCGTGAGACCGAACAGAGCGGCGAGCAGTACTCCCTCGATACCAACTGGCGTTCCAGCCGTGCTCTTCTCCAGTGCGTCAATGCACTATTTGGGCGTGAGGCGGTAACGGCTCCATTCATCTACGAAGAGGCGATTGGATACCAGCAGCTCTCTCCCGGCGGGAGAGCCGACAGCGCACCATTACGCATCGACGGCAAGGCACCAAAAGCGATGCAGTTCTGGCTGATGGAGGGCGAAGAGGGTGGACAGCTCAACATCGGTGATGCCAAGAGTCTGGCGGCCGAAGCGGTGGCGGGCCGCATTGTCGAGATGCTTCAACAGGCGGATCAGGGGCGGCTTCTTATTGGCGATGACCCACTCCAAGCCCATGATATTGCGCTGCTGGTTCGCACTCATGCAGAGGGTGATATTCTTCGCCAGGCTCTGCGGCAGCGTGGCGTGGCGAGTGTTGCCCTGGGCAATGAAAGCGTCTACTTCTCGGACGAGGCTAAAGAGCTGGTGCTGTTACTGCAAGCACTTGCAGAGCCGGAAAATGAGACAGCACTGAGAGCGGCACTGGTCACCCGCCTGCTGGGTTGCACACTCTCCGGGATCGCACTTTTGCGTGATGACGATATTGCCTGGGAGAGGATGCAGCAGCGTTTTGTTGGTTACCGTAACGCTTGGTTCAAGCAGGGATTTATGGTCGGTTTTCTGGAGCTGCTCCATGACCAGAAAGTTGCACAGACGCTTCTCGTCCATGTTGATGGCGAGCGCCGCCTGACCAACCTGCTGCACCTCGCCGAGTTGTTACAGATAGCATCGATGGAGCAGCCGGGAATCAGCGGCCTGTTGCGCTGGTTTAGTGAACAGCGCGAGGCAAACAGTGAGGGGAAAGAGGCGGAGATGCGCCTGGAGAGTGATCAGCAGCTGGTACAGATCGTCACCATCCACAAGAGCAAGGGGCTGGAGTATCCCGTCGTCTTTCTACCCTTTCCCTGGTCGGTTGGGGGGCGGAAAAACCTGCTGCTGTTTCACGATGAAAAGAGTCACAAACTCACTCTTGACCTTGGCAGTGATCACCGGGAGGAGCACTCTCTGCTGGCGCAAAAGGAGAGCCTGGCTGAACGCCTGCGGCTCTTTTATGTAGCGGTTACCCGCGCCAAACACCTTTTTGTCATGACCTGGGGAGATATCAAGGGGGCGGAGCATTCCGCACCGGCCTGGCTGCTGCACCAGGTGGACGGTGAAGAGATGCCTGAAGTGTCGATGCCCACCGATCTGGAAGGTATTCGCAAGGAGCTGGATGAGTTTGCCAAGGCCAGCGGTGACAACCTCGCAGTTGAAACCTTGCCGCTGGTGGAGAACAGCTACCGCCCGGAAGATTCCACGCCGCCGGTTCGATTGAAAGTGGCAGTGGCTGAGGCAATTCTGACCTGCAACCGGCGTATCGTCAGTTACTCGGGACTGACCGCAGGGGTGGAGACGGAGCGGCCCGATCACGATGATCTGGAGGCGGTCTCTCTGGAGACCGGGCCGGTGGACAGTGTTTTCAATTTTCCCCGAGGCCCACGTGCCGGAACTTTTCTGCATTACCTGCTGGAGCATGTGGATTTCACCGCCCTCGACAGTGAAACTCTGCCCGAATTTCTTCGCCTGCAGCTGGAGCGCCATGGCTTCGATAGTGTGTGGGTGCCGACACTCGAACGGATGCTGCAGGATGTGGTCAATACAGACCTTGCCGATGACCGATTCAAGCTGGCCGATATACCCCGTTCCTCCCGCCTCGATGAGATGGAGTTCCATTACCCCTTAAACAATCTCACGGTCAGTGGCCTGCAGACCGTATTAAAGGAGTTTGACTACTACCGCACCACGGCGGACGGGCTCACCTTCGCTGCGGTGAGCGGGCTGATGAAAGGTTTTATCGACCTGATAGTGGAGCATGACGGCCGTTTCTATATTGTCGATTACAAGTCAAATCACCTGGGGAACCGTCCCGAGGATTATGATCAGGATGCGTTACAAGAGGCGGTCAGCCACCACCGCTATGATCTGCAGTACCTGATCTACACTCTGGCCCTTCACCGTTATCTTCAGCTGCGACTCGGCGACTACGACTATGAGAGACACTTTGGCGGTGTCTACTATCTGTTTCTGCGAGGGATGCGTCCGGGGATGCCCTATGGAATATTTCATGATCGACCGGATGCAGAACTGGTCGGCAGACTGGATGAGCTGTTTGCATCCGGGGGGAGGGTGGCTGTATGAGCATTCCATCCCTGAGAGCGGCGCTTGCCGCCCGCACCCTGCGGGAGCTTGACTGCTTTTTTGCCGAGCGCATCACCCGCAACCTTATCGAAGAGCGGATGGCTGTGGCTTTGGCAGCGGCCCTGGTCAGCCACGCTGTCGGTGATGGGGATGTGTGTGTGGATCTCACCCTCAGTGCTGGCAAACAGCTCTTCTCCGGTGAAGGCTTTTTGGGTATTCAGGCCCCGCCCGTTGAATCCTGGCGGCAGATTCTCGTGAACAGCCCGGTGGTCGGCGGACCGGGCGAGATTAAACCGCTGGTGCTTGATCGCAACCGTCTCTACCTCGGTCGTTACTGGGTCTTTGAAGATGAGCTGGCGGAGCGTCTGCGGGCAATGTCAGGAAGAGAGGCCGGTGCCATTGACCACACCCTGCTGAGAGACGGGTTGAGCAGGCTGTTTCCCGGCGGTGACGGGGCGGTGGACTGGCAGCGTGTTGCCGCCGGAATAGCCGTGCTGCAAAGCTTCTCTGTTATTTCGGGCGGCCCGGGTACCGGCAAAACACACACGGTAACGGCGATTCTCGCTCTCTTGATTGAGCAGGCGCACCATCGGGGAGACTCCCTCCGAGTGGCGCTGGCGGCACCCACCGGCAAGGCGGCAGCCCGCCTGACAGAGTCCATTCGTAGCGCCCGGGAGACGTTGGATGTGACCGATGATGTGCGCAATGCGATTCCCGATGAGGCGCAGACCCTGCACCGCCTGATCGCTATGCGGCCCGGTCGCGCCCTGCCGGGAAAAAATCGCGACAACCCCCTTCACCTCGATCTGCTGGTTATCGATGAAGCCTCAATGATCGACCTGCCCCTGATGCACCGCACGCTTGCGGCACTGCCCGAAGATGCCGGATTGATCATGCTGGGCGACAAGGATCAACTCGCCTCAGTGGAGGCGGGGAGCCTCTTTGGTGACCTCTGCGGTAGCGGGACAGATCCCGCCTACTCTCCACAACTGCGCAAGGCGCTAAAGGAAGTGAGCGGTGATGTGATCGGGGGGGATGAATCGTCTCGCCTATTGGGCGACAACATAGCGCATTTGAAAAAGAGCTACCGGTTTGGTGATCATAGCGGAATCGGTAACCTGGCGCGGGCCGTCAATGCCGGAGATGCCGGGGCTGCAAAAGCTGTTCTGGAGTCGGGCGGTGGTGATATTACCTGGGAGAACCGACCGCTTGACCAGCTGAAAGAGAAGATGGCAGAGTACGCCGTCGCCGCTTTTTCCCCGGTAATGGCATCACAGAGTGCCGAAGAGGCGCTCAAGGCACTTGGGGATTTCCGTATCCTCTGTGCCGTTCGCCGTGGCCCCGCCGGAGTGGAACTGATAAATCACCGGGTGGAGCAGGCACTGGAAAGGCGGGGTGTTCTCAGAGTGGATGGTGAGTATTATCCGGGCCGTCCGATCATGGTCACCGGCAATGATTACCACCTTGGTCTGTTCAACGGCGATATCGGCATATTGTGGCCCGATCCTGACTCTGCCGGTGCACTGCGGGCATGGTTCCGGCTTGCGGATGGTTCCCTCCGCCGGGTTGCGCCCAACCGCCTTCCCCGGCACGAAACGGCATTTGCCCTTACCGTCCACAAAGCCCAGGGCTCTGAATTCTCCA
>JBEVXT010000761.1:0-3146 GCA_040505955.1 Sedimenticola sp.
ACTTTTTTCATCATCATTTTGTCTCCTCATTTAGACTTTAATGGATTGATTTAAATACAGTGTATGTATCGCATCCAGGTAAAAGCGCGAACGGAAACTAACAGCAATATTCATACCTTATTTATTTGCTCGGATTATAGAACGGTCAGCATAGCGTCTCATAAAATCGATAACTTACCTATCTAACAATGAGATATGTCAATTTATGCATACTCATTATTACCCAGACTACAAATATTTAGGGTAGTATAACTTCACACTTGCCTGGGCCGCAGCTGATCAAACAAGCCATCTTGTCACTGACAATTTGTCAGAGTAAATTTTGTAGAAATGGATAATATTTTACTATGACTTCCTGAATGGCCTAATGACTACTAACTGCTCATCTCCTTTCAACACCGGCGCGGATGCCAAGATAGAGATCAGAGGTGTTACTGCCCGATGTCTCCTGCAGATACTTGATGCCTGCGGTGGTCTTCTTGTTGATCAACTCAAGCTGGAGGCCTGGATTCTTGGCATCGAAGGCCTGTTTGTAATCGTTGGTCAGATCCTTGGGGAAGGATGTGACGATAGTCAGCTCACCCTGGGCCATCCGTGGCAACTTGAGATCACTGAGAACGATTCCCAGCTAGGCATGGCCCCCCGCCTGCTGGTGCTGGTGATACCGGACATCATCTGGAAGATCCGTGGCCGCGACCGCCCGACCGGTACCCACAAGGTAGTTGGCGCGGTTGTGGGCATTACTAATCTTCATAGAGCGCTCTTCTTTCCGGCGACATTTCACCGAGCCTGCGTTTTGCTTCCTTCGGGCTGACCGCTTCCAATTGGCCATCTTCACCCTGCACGATGACACCAGATTTTTTGAGCAATTGAAGACGATGTTTGCGCTCTTGCGGGTCCGGATCGCAGATCAGCTGACAATGGGCGCAAGAGACCCGCAACCGCTCGTCCGTATAGAAGAACATGCGTCCACCGGGGGCTTCTGGCCATTTCGAATAGGCCTGGGTAATGCGCTGATGAGCATCCTGGAGGGCATCATCATTTTTGGGAACGTCAAAACGTCCAGGCGACCACGTTGACCAACGACCATTGGGTGCCAGGCCCGTATAACCGCCACATACCAAGTCGCAGCGCGCCAGGTTACGTCTGCCGGAATAGGCCAATTCCGTACCCCCCAGGTTCATTTGCGTCTTGTTATCGAAATCCATAAACCTTGACGCGCAGCTGGCCAAGCAAAGGCGGCAGTCATCGCAGTAGCTATCTTCCGGTGGCAAAGGTGGTGTCGGTTCCAATCCAGCCTCGGTCACGACCGCGCCTAATATGACGGCCGCGCCGAATTCAGGCGTGATCAGATTTCCCGACATTCCCAGATGCCCCAAACCGCACTGCACCGCTAGATAGCGATGGGCGATATCCGGATAGACCGTGTCCATGGGGTTATAAGAAGGGGTTTGGTTTTCGCCCGGCCGGTACACAAGATTGGCCGCAACCGGAACCGATTTGTAGCCTCGGTTTTCAAGATAATGAGATAAATGCAAGGCGATACCGCTGGCCAGCACGTTGGCGCGAATCATCTCCTTTTCCAGGAAAAGCCGGTCTTTTTTCATCAGATAGGGTGCGATGCTTTCCGGAGCGATGGGGATGACAAAGCTCACCGCCGACTTGGCCTGGGCAAGCACATAGGTCAGATCCGCCGAAGGCGGCCCGTCCGCCAGGGCTTCGGTTGTGACAATTCCCGAAGCCCCCGCCCCCTCAAGCAGCGCGAACTCCAAGACAGATTTGCTCAATTCGTCCATAACCATGCATCCTCGCCCACTGCTGCCCCGTTAACTATCATGATAAAGGGGACGCTACTTGATAAAGGGGCGACTTCTCAATAACCCCGTGCACTCAAAAAGTACAGGATCCATCATTCAGCGAAAAACGGGGTCTCTCATTGTTGCATCTTGTTTCTTATGCACAGTATATAGAATAAATCCCGTCAACTACCCTGCCAGAAATCCGGATATTACTCCGCGAATTTCCCCCTGCCTACAAACCAGCATCCAGACCGATGACAAGCTCTAATTTGTGATCAATTTTCGCCACAGCGAGAAAGGATGATCCTACATAGCTTTTGCGAGAGCCTGTAACCACTCAACGTGAGACTATTCAAGTAAGGCCGAACCTCAGTGATAACTCCATTTTTCTTTAGCTCCACGAGGATTTGCCCAGTTCCCGTGTAAGCGATTCCTTGTCCATCAGCAGCCTTTCGCCCTTTCCTCTCATCAATGATTAACGGCAGTCTCAGCTCTTTGGCAAGAGAAATAGCTTCAGCTTCCCCTGGATCGAGCAGCAGGGAAAGTCTCTCAAAAACCTTCCCGTCGTGGAATGATTTGCGCTGTAGGAATCCAGCATCAAATGCTTTTTTGATTTCCGCATAGGCAGGCTTCAATGGGTCGGCCAGAGCCTCGTGAGCCACGGCTGTGGGCACGTAAACAGTCACAAATAGTGCGTCTAATTTGGCAAGAAGCCCTATTTTTCCAAGAGCGATCAGAGGACCGGTATCGCTGACGATGACCTCAGTCTTCAAAGATCTTCATTCCCTTTTCGAACTCTTCTTCGGTTTGGTCAACCACTACCACACCAAGCAGGGCCAGTTTTTCCATAAAGGATTCAACTGGCATTTTGGCGAGTTTCGCGGCCTTGACCAATGTTACCGCACCTTCCTCTAACAGCTTGACCGCGATATCGACATGTACGCCTTCCGACAATAGATAATCATCAAAAGGGATCGAGAGTGACATCGGCTGACTCCGGTTGGTCAGCAAAACAATTTCCCCGGATTGAGCCGACTGGTTGAGCACGCCGGGGTTTTCTCTCAAGGCTCTCACGCCTATAGTTTTCATAACGAAACCTCCTTTTATGTACCCCTTTATGATGGCACAATGACAGTCAATTTTCTATCTTCATTTCCACACACGGGAACAGCCGCCTGTGGAAGCTATTTAGCCCATCAACCAAATCAGCCGACAGAACGATGGTTAACTCTCGGATTGTGATGATTAGATGAAGACTGATTCAATTGACTCTAATTAAGATTTTATTCTGGTCAAAAAGCGCTGCATTTTACTGTGTTATTGCAATCAGTTTAGTCCGCTTTGGTC
>JBEVXT010000762.1:0-4820 GCA_040505955.1 Sedimenticola sp.
AACATAATGTAGGGAATTATGCTCAATAGCCAAGTGGCACACTCCCTCGTGCCTCGGTCGGCGCAACTCGTCTACTGGCCGGGGCTTAAATTGGGGGCTAGTCGGTGGGTGTCCTGGTGATTTTTATTGCAAGGGTCAGATACGCGTTAAATCAAACTTCCTCTTTGTTCTTGCATTTAATTTGTATCTGACCCCAGTTATTCAAAAACGGGGAAACTACAAATAGTAAATTCCTACAGCAGGAGCTTGAAGGATATTTGTATAAGGACGGTAAGTTTCATCTTAAATGGTATTCAACCACAAATTCAAATGGGCAGCATTTAGGGCGAGAGATAATTTCAAACGCGATTGAAAATGTAGGGCCTAATAATATCAAATATATAGATGCTAAGTTAGGAAGAGATAACTTGGCTTCATTTGAGAGTAATTTGGCTAATGGTATGAATAAATTTGATTCAGTGGCAACAACACCTCTTGGCAAAGCAATGATCGATTTAGGTTATAAAAATATTGAGGCTGCTGATGCTCCGTATAGAGTTATATTTCGAAGGTAGATGAAATGAGTAAACCAGATATCCAAATTGTATTAAATATGCTGAGTCAGGGTAGGGCAAATGATTTAGTTGAGTTGATGTTAGGAGAATCACATTTTAGCATTGAAAATAAACCGGAAACTCCTAAGAATAAAGAGGAATCTAGAAAATGGAGGATGGCACTTTCTTACGTTGAATTTGTTGCTAAATTTGGTTTGGGTGTAGAAAAGGGAGAATACGATGGTAAGGCTTATATCTCTTATCCAGATGACTTTCAAAAATGGTTAGAAATTGGAGCACCTGGTATCTCACAAGAGGAAATATCGGAATATCTAACAAATTTAAGGGGTCAGAGCCCTTTAAATCTTCAATAAGAAATCTTTGGCAATGCAAAATGAAAGATCTGGCCCCGTACTTTCTGATCGGATTCAGCTCGATATAGCGATCATTTAATTTGTATCTGACCCCAGTTATTACTACCGGGATGAACTTTATTGCTAATACGGTGGGGCAGGAGGTTGGGTCGCAGGTTGTGGCTGGGTTGGAGCGGTATGTTAGTGCGCCGGCTGGGGCTGGTCGGGTGTTGGCTGGTGTGGATAGGGGGCGTGAGGAGTCTGGTGGTGTAGTGCTCAATGCGGCTGAAGAGCGTGAGCCGTTGGTTATGACGCCGATAGGGGATGAATCAGTTGTTCCTCGTGCTTGGACTGTGCAGAGTGGGGATAGTCTTTATGCCATTGCCGAGAGAGAATTGGGTGATGGCAACTTGTGGCCAGCATTGGCAAGGGCCAACGGTATTTCGCTTGAAAATGCTGATTTGATCCGTCCTGGACAGCAGTTGGTGATACCTGGAGAGGGTAATGTTGATTTGGCGTTGGTACAGGGTGATCTTGGGGCTTATGCTGCATTGAATCCGGTGGTTCAGGCGCAGGACGGTGATCGATTGGTTGTTAGTACTGATGGTAATGCAGAGCTCGAGTTGGTTGAAAAGCAGGCAATACTAGAGAGTAGGAGACGGTACAGCGCAGAGTTGGATGCAGACAATGCAGCACAGTATGAAAAACCTGAAGCAAACGGATGGGTATATCTTGGAGCAGGAATGCATGGCTTTGGGACAGGGGTGTATTCCGTATTTGATGCAACGGGTACATTTATAGGTGAAGAACTTGGTGCATGGAATTATCATGGCTTTAAGGAAACAAAAGCGGGGCAGTTGATTAACAGCGGTATGAACTACGTCTCTGATACTGAGAATGGTCTCGGGCGTGATGTAGCGAATATGGTAGAGTTTTCGGGCTATTTAGCAGATAATCTTACTGAAGTGGATTACGTTGGTTACTGGGAGGAAAAGGCCAAGAGCACATGGTCGAACATAACCAGCTATTTCTCCGATACTGATAGTGTTGAAATTGTGCATGATGTTAGTAATGCTGGAGGAAAATTAGCTGGTGACGCCCTTCTCGGTGGAGGGGCTGTACGTGTAATAAGGTCTGGTTCTAAGCTAGTTTCAAACAGAACGCGTTATCTGGATTCCACGACTGACTCAGGATCAATAGTCCATCATGGAAAGCATAGCACCGCTATAGGAAGTGATGATGTTACGTTAGGTAATTTCAAGCAAGCGACAAATACAGGAAATGGGCATAATGTAATTGTCCATGGATCACGGCCTGATTACGATGCACAAGGTGGAGTGTTTGTCGTAGATAGAAATCCGACAAACAGTCAACAGATAGTAGACGCTTTGGTGAGCAACCCCAATTACAAATCGGGTTCTCCTGTTTGTTTGGGCTCTTGTTGGAGTGGGTCAAATGGAACAGCACAAGAAGTAGCTACTGGCCTTAATGCAACTGTGATTGCGCCTACTAGACCTGTCCGATTTAATCAGAGTACCGGGCAATGGGAGCAAATGTCAGACGCAATGATGATGAGACGTCATCCGGACTTGATCAATATTAAACCTGAAATGAGAACATTTAACCCGGAAAATAATTAGTATGAAACTATTACCTTATTATTTAGAGGATGAGGGGGCAAAGTTCTCAGGAGCAATCAGTTTGGCTCAAAATTCGGAGGTGTTAAGCGATGATGAGGCGCTTCTTATCTCTAACTATATGAGTTCCTGCGTAGTTATCGATGAGTGGTTGAGTAACGTCAAAGATGCCTTGACTAACAAATTGGAAGTCCCATCAAAAACATGGAGTGACGGAGTATATGTTTGGGATTCACTGCATATTCATTATGTAAAAAAATATCGTGCACGTTTGCCCTTAGAGTTTGTAGGTCATGTCAAGAAACAGGTTGCTGCTGGGTTTGATCCAAAAATGCTAAATATTGACGATTTAAGCTCTGAGTTTGAAGAAATATTGAAGAAAGTTCAGGGAGATGAATCTTATTACGATGGATCGTACTAGTCTGTTGTTCCAAACAAAATCCAATTAAGCGGTGTTGACGATATATTGTCAACATCGACCGGTAATGACGTTGCTTTTGGTGTTCAAAAGTCGCTAAGAAACTTTACTAAGAAAACCGGCGCCAATAGCTACTATGCATGGACAAACAAGGGATTGAGTTCAGCAGATCCAATGAAACGTAGTAGTTTCACTCAAGCTTTTCAAGAAGCAACCGGTAATGCGGATAGAATAATTTTCAACCTAGATGGATTAAACGTCCAAAGAGCATATAAACTTGGCCAGTCAGGACCGTTTGATTTACCAAGAAATGTGACAAACTGGGAGTTTGTGAACGTATTGCCTAACCCCAAAACAATTTTTGTTCAGAATGGTAAAGTTGTTCCACTAGAAAGTTTATTGCAGAGGGTAAATAAATGAGGAGCCCAAATTTTGAAACTGCCCAAAACACATGGATAGATGTGAAGCGTTTTTATCATTCGAAGAACAATGATTTGGATTGTACATCAATGGAAAAGCTGATAGATAAGGCTATTGAATATGACTTTAGTAGCAAGCTATTTGCTAGCAATACACATGCATTGTTGAATGTTTCACCGCATGATAAATATGATGCTCATTGTGATGTACTTAGATTTGAATGCGATGCTGGATATTTCTTGGTTGAGTATTTTGAATATGTAGGTAATGACAAGCATAGGTTGAACATTCTGGCAGAAAGTGTTTCCACCGAGCAGGCATTTGATTTACTGAAAGAGAATTATGAGAGGCTGAAGGATAGTATAAAAATGTAGTTCCAGACAATACGCGAGCAAGTAGTAAGCCAGAGTGGTTACAGCGACTTGACGCAGGTAATGATTTTAACAGAGCCCAGTCCCTGAATTATCCTTACAAGGAGGTCTATGTTAATAAGCCTGATGGTAGCGGCTATTATCGATTAGATTCTTACAACCCAAATAGCGGAGAGATTGTTTCTCGTAAGTATACTCAATTCTCCGATATTCAAGAATCGACGGCGTCTAACTACATAAACGAAATTCAGAAGAAGTATCCTGCTGGAGCTCAAATATCAGATGTTCCAACAAATGTTCAGAATGGATTGGTTGGGCAGAGGTTGCAAGGCCAGAAGATTCTAGAGGTTCCTGTTCAGAATAATTCTATACCTCAATCTGTAATTGATGCTGCTAATGACGCTGGTGTTTTAATTAGAGATATTGATGGAAAGGTTTACTGATAAATGAGTGAATTAACATATTGCAAATCATGGTTTCGAGCAAAAAAATGCGCAACTAAAATTTTGGACGAAAATCAAGCTAGAGAGGCGCACGAAAAAAAACAGGAGTACACAGTACTTGTAGGTGATCCAAATCACCCACACTGTTTTATTGAAATCTATAATGATTTTGTTGGAGTGGGTTTCCTAGATGAGCAGCTTAGAGAGAGTTTGACTTACCAGTTTCAAGAAGTTGAGCTAGGTGAGTTATTTTTGTCTATGGCTACTTACCGTGACTTTGATGGTGAAACCGATAAGGTTTTATCTGGCTCTTCTTATCTTTTTTCACAGGATGGAAAAATCCAAATACGAAAAGAAGCTTTTAACCCTCATAGTTTAGAGGTTAGTGACACAAAAGGTGATGTGTCTGGTAATTATGAAAGCTATCCGAGTTTTGGAGATTATTTCCAAGTCACCATAGCTGAAAGAAATTAATTAAAGGGGTCACCCCTGAATGGCACTTGGATTGAATAAAAGGGGACGGAGGGATTTAATTTTATACAGTTTTTAGAATTTAAGGGGTCAGGGTAGCGGCCGAGAAGGCCTTAATCTAACGGGTGAAAGTTCCGTCGCATCAATTGCTCGATTCAGATGTGTAGCGATACC
>JBEVXT010000763.1:0-5924 GCA_040505955.1 Sedimenticola sp.
GCTAACCCTGTCATACACTTAACTCAGCGGCTCCTGGTGGTGGACGCTCTCACTCAAACCGATTCTGGATGAGGAGCAGGCGTTGACAATGGCCGAGCGGCTGCTTAACCGGGTTGAGTATATCGGGTAGTCTGGTCGGATCTCTCCACCATACCGGCTTTTTTCATTGATTTCGGCCGCACAGAGCGGTTCGGTTCCCGGCGGGGCATAGTTGAGTCACTGGCTGATAAACTATATGGTACAGGCACAGGTCAATGCGGCAACAGGGAAGATCCATTGACTTACGTATGGACATAAATATCGTCTAGACTACAGGTTGTGTAAGTAATTCACAGTAAAATTAAGGAGTTAGAGTGGCGCCTATTAGTGCAGTTAAATTGAAAGAGAAGACCGAATTCACCAAATCCGGGCGATCCCTCAAGGATGGGCCGGTTATTTACCAGTCGGAGAGCGACCAGATCGATGGCTCTAGGGGTAAGAAGGATCTGACGTTGGCAGAGCTGAATCATCTGTTCAAGATGTTCCTTCATGAACGAGGTTCTCAGCGTGATGATATATCGATTGTTGGGCAGTTCTCAGTCATTTATGACGACCCGGTATTCTCCTCCTGGCACAAGCTGAGCAAAGAGGAGCAGAGCAAGGCGCTCTCCGATCAGGTGATCATGCCAGCGGTCTATGATGACCTGATAACGCCAGTGGGTACGGCGGCTGGCGATGATCAGATCATCAAAGGCGTGGTCAAGGATGCTGTTCAAAATGCCATCGACAGCTTCTCCCATGCGGCCTTTCTGCAGAAAAAATATATCACCCGTTTTCCTGGAATAAAGATCATTCTGTTTATGGATCAGGTCAGTGAACGACTGATTCTTACGGTGATCGATAACGGTTTTGGGGCCGCCATCTCAAAACCCAGGAAGTCTTACACCGGTGAGGATTATAGTGACGATTTCGTATCGAAAATAGTTGATTGGATTGTGCGGCGATTCGGTGAAAAGGATGGGGATGATGCCAGAAATGACATCGCCTATACCGGTGGTCAGGGCATGGCATTCAAAAAGCTTAAAATCGAGTTGCATCTGGACGTGCAAGTGCACTATCTGGCATCAGGCGCGGCATTCGAGCTGATACTGAAAAACTACTTCTGACCTATCCGCATCCCGCCGTCGTCGGCTCTCCTGCAATCCCCCGCTTTACTTCTTTTTATCGCCCCGACCGGTATCAGGCTGCAGGCTCTTTTAGTGCCGAAAAGAGCATCTGGAGTGAAGCCACCCGAGTGGTCGGCTGAATACCCCAGGGATCAAAGTGGTGATCACTGCTACGCTGCACCCAGGCCGCCTTCATGCTGCAGGCGAGTGCGCCGATGACATCAAAGGGGTTGCTTGAGATAAGCCAGCTCTCTGCCGGGACACCTCCACTGCGCGCCAGAAAGTGCTGGTAGACCCTGGGATCCGGTTTAAAGCTCTGCACCTCATGGACACTGATGATCTCCTGAAAATAGCTATCGATGCCGGCATTTGCCAGCAGAACCGCCAGATCGGCGGGAAGGCCGTTGGAGAAGGCAAACAGCCGGTGTCCGGCTTCCTTCAGCGTTTTAAGGGCGTCCCGGGTGTCGGGGAAGGCTGGCAGATAACGGTAGCTGTTGAGCAGCATCTCTTTTTCAGTATCCGTCAGCGGGTGTTCCATGCCAGCACTGGTGTAGTCGAGAGCGTCGCGGGTACAGACGGAAAAGTCTGCATACTGCCCCATCAGACCGCGGCGGAATGAGTACTCCAGCTGTTTTTCACGCCAACGGCTGGAAAAAAGCACTGCCTGATCACCGATAAACTCCTCCAGCATCTCCGTGACACCGTGGGTATTGATCAGTGTGCCGTAAACATCGAATGCAAGCGTCAGAGACATACGGTAATCCTTTTTGGTTTGCAGTTAGGTAGCCCTAAGGATAGTACAGTAGCACCTGCTTGTAGAAGCATTGGTATCCAAGCCGTGAGCCGTGGGTTTATTCGGCAGTATGGGTTATCCTGCCCGTTCTTAGATTGCCGAGTGATAGAGAACCATGGCTGTAAATCCCTCCCTGATTCTGGTGGACGGCTCCTCCTACCTGTTTCGCGCCTACCATGCGCTGCCACCGCTCACCAACTCCCACGGAGAGGCCACCGGTGCCATTGTCGGTGTGGTGAATATGCTGCGAAAACTGATCAATGAGTACCGGCCGGAGCGGATGGCGGTGGTGTTCGATGCCCCCGGCGGCAGTTTCCGCAATGAGATGTATGCCAAATACAAGGCCAATCGCCCCCCTATGCCCGATGACCTGCGAGAGCAGATAGAGCCTCTCCACCGCATTGTTGAGGCGATGGGGTTGCCGCTGCTGATGGTTTCCGGGGTCGAGGCGGACGATGTTATCGGCACCCTCGCCACACGGGCATCATCCCTGGAGATGAATACCCTGATCTCCACCGGCGACAAGGATCTGGCCCAACTGGTGGATCAGCGGGTGACCCTGATCAACACCATGAACAACAGCCTGATGGATAGCGACGGCGTGGTGGCGAAGTTCGGCGTAACACCGGAACAGATCATAGACTACCTGGCCCTGGTGGGTGACTCCTCGGATAATATTCCAGGTATTCCCAAGTGCGGCCCCAAGACTGCGGTCAAGTGGCTCGGAGCGTACGGCAGCGCCGAGCAGTTGGTGATTCACGCCGATGAAATCAAGGGCAAAGTGGGGGAGTACCTACGGGAGAACCTGGAGCAGTTGAAGCTCTCCCGGGAGCTGACCACCATCCGCCTGGATCTGACCCTTGATGTTTCACCGGATGGCCTGAAGCCGACGGCGCCCGACCATCAGGTGTTGCGGCAACTCTACAGTCGTATTGAGTCACGCCGCCTGCTTGCCACGCTGGAGGAGGGAGAGGCCGCCGCCGTAGTGGTGGAGGAAGCACCCCCGCTGGAGGTTCGCTACGAGACCCTTCTCGAACAGGCGGATTTTGAGCGCTGGTTGGCACGGCTGGAGGGTGCGGACTATTTCGCTTTTGATACCGAGACTACCAGCCTCGACTATATGCAGGCGGAGATCGTCGGCCTCTCCTTTGCGATTGAAGAGGGGGAGGCGGCCTATCTGCCGTTGGCTCATACCTATCCGGGGGCACCACAACAACTTGAGCGGATGAGTGTGCTGGAGGCGATGAAGCCGCTGCTGGAAGATCCTCAGCGTCTCAAGGTAGGCCAGAATCTGAAGTACGACATGAGCGTACTCGCCCGTTACGACATCGAGTTGAGGGGAATTGCACACGACACCATGCTGGAGTCTTATGTCCTCGACGCCACCGCCACCCGTCATGATATGGACTCTCTTGCGGCGAAGTATTTGGGGTTGAAGACGACAAAATTTGAAGAGGTGGCGGGTAAGGGGGCGAAACAGCTGACTTTCGATCAGGTTCCGCTGGAGGCTGCGGCGCCCTACGCTGCAGAGGATGCTGATATTACCCTGCGTCTGCACCGGACACTGTGGTCCAAGCTGGAGAGTGAGCCCTCGCTGGCCGGGCTCTACCTCGAGCTGGAGGTGCCGCTGGTGAGTGTGCTGTCGAAGATCGAGCGCACCGGGGTGATGGTGGATGGCGCCATGCTGGAGCGGCAGAGCAAAGAGTTGGCGGCAACCCTGCACGATTTGGAGCAGCAGGCCTACGAGATGGCGGGGCACATCTTTAACCTTGGCTCACCGAAACAGATCGGACATATCTTCTTTGAAGAGCTGGCGTTGCCGGTGATCTCAAAGACCCCCAAGGGCGCCCCCTCCACCGCAGAGGCGGTGCTGCAGGAGCTGGCGGATCTGGGTCATAAGCTGCCAGCGCTGATTCTGCAACATCGCGGGCTCGCAAAATTGAAATCCACCTATACCGACAAGCTGCCGCTGATGATTGATCGCGACAGTGGTCGGGTTCACACCTCCTACCATCAGGCGGTGGCGGCCACCGGCCGTCTCAGCTCATCCGATCCCAATTTGCAGAATATCCCGGCGCGTAGCGAGGAGGGGCGGCGCATCCGTCAGGCATTTATTCCTGTCCCGGGCTACCGCATGGTGGCGGCAGACTATTCACAGATTGAGCTGCGCATCATGGCTCACCTCTCCGCTGATGAGGGGTTGCTGAAAGCCTTTTCCGAGGGGGCTGATATCCACCGAGCCACCGCAGCCGAAGTGTTTGGCAGCCCCTCGCCAGCAGAGGTGACCAATGATCAGCGTCGCTCCGCCAAAGCGATCAACTTTGGCCTGATCTACGGCATGTCCGCCTTTGGCCTGGCGAAACAGCTGGGGATTAGTCGTGGTGATGCCCAGCGCTATGTCGATCTTTACTTTGAGCGCTACCCCGGTGTTCAGCGGTACATGGACTCCACCCGCCTGGAAGTCCATGAAAAAGGCTATGTCGAGACACTGTTTGGTCGCCGTCTCTATCTGCCCGAAATCAACTCCCGTAACGGCATGCGCCGGGCGGCGGCAGAGAGGGCCGCCATCAATGCACCGATGCAGGGTACCGCTTCCGATATCATCAAGCGTGCCATGTTGGAGGTGTCCGACTGGATAGAGAGCGAGCAGCCGGCACTACGCATGATGATGCAGGTACACGATGAGCTGGTATTCGAGGTGCGGGAGGATCAGCTGGAAACCTGCTGCAACAGAATCCGCCGATTAATGGAAGGGGCGGCGGATCTCAAGGTTCCCCTGATTGTCGATATTGGGGTTGGTGACAACTGGGACGAGGCCCACTGAATTACCTGATAACTTCTGAAATTCGGCCGGAAATGAACGCAAATAAACGCGAATATGGCTCCCCACTGGCATATTTTTTGGGTGTTGATCCCCGACTAATAACCAAGAGCATGTTCTGACGCTTTGCGTTTGTAGGAGCGAACTTGTTCGCGATGGACTCCGAAACGCGCTCTTCGCGAACAAGTTCGCTCCTACACCCGACTTCAGGACTGTTTTATAGAGCCAGTTTCAAATGTTCGCGTTCATACGCGTTTATTTCCGGTCAATATTGACTCATTTCATTCTACTCAGTGGCTGACTTTTAGAGGTAATCAGAAAGATGTATTTACACCCTTACATCTTTCCTACCAGGGTCTACACTGAAATTGAACTGTTCGATAATGTGAAGGTCATATTATTTGAACGTCAACTGACGTGGGTCGCCTCTCCCCGAGCGGCCCCTATCCGGTGGATACATCGCCGGACGGTGAGACCCTGGGTGCCATGACTCCCCCCTTTAGGCTCCAGGGTCTTTTTTTGCCTTCGTGTAGCAAGTAACACACTGACCACCTCCCTATTCATTCCCCTGGGTTTCGGCTTCGTGGGTATCGAACAGACGGTCGAGGACGCTGTGAGCTTCATCTATTCCCTGGCGCTTGAGGGAGGAGAAGAGTTGGGCGGTGATCAGGTCACTCCTGAAGCTCTTCAGCGCTTTTCGCAGCTGTAGCAGGCTGGCGGAGGCGGCGCCATATTTCAGTTTGTCGGCCTTGGTTAGAAGGATATGGGTTGGCAGGTCGATTCCACTGCTCCACTCCAGCATCTGCAGGTCAAACTCCTTCAGCGGGTGGCGCACATCCATAAGCAGTACGATCCCCCGCAAAGAGCGCCTGCTTTCCAGGTAGGTTGCAAGCTCCGCCTGCCACTGGCGCTTGATGCGTTCCGCCACCTTGGCGTAACCGTAGCCGGGAAGATCGACCAGTCGGTGATCATCGTCCAGGGAAAAAAAGTTGAGCAGTTGGGTTCTACCGGGAGTCTTGCTGGTGCGGGCTAGGTTCTTCTGCCCGCAGAGGGTGTTAAGGGCGCTCGATTTTCCGGCATTGGAGCGACCGGCAAAAGCGATCTCCATGCCGGTGTCTTCCGGTGCCTGAGAGAGCTTCGCCGCACTGGTGAGAAAGCGGGCCTG
>JBEVXT010000763.1:6024-9934 GCA_040505955.1 Sedimenticola sp.
CGGCATTGGAGCGACCGGCAAAAGCGATCTCCATGCCGGTGTCTTCCGGTGCCTGAGAGAGCTTCGCCGCACTGGTGAGAAAGCGGGCCTGGTGATAGAAAGGATTCATGGTTTATATGGTTGTCAGCTATCGTTTCCAGTGCCCCGACTTGCCGCCATCCTTTTCCAGCAGTTGCACCTGATCAATACGCATTCCACGATCCACCGCTTTGCACATATCGTAGATGGTCAGGAGGGCAACCTGGGTGGCGCAGAGCGCCTCCATTTCAACTCCGGTCTGACCGTTGGTCTTGACCGTGGTAAGACAGTAGACGCTGGATGACTCCACCTCCGGGGTCAGTTCGATATTGACATTGGTAAGGGCCAGCGGGTGGCAGAGGGGCACCAGATCGGAGGTTTTCTTAGCCGCCATAATACCCGCCACCCGGGCGATTCCGAGGACATCCCCCTTTTTGTGGCCGCCCTGGCGGATCAGCTCCAGGGTTGCAGGCTCCATGGTGATCCGGCCCTCGGTGACTGCTGTACGCTGGGTCACCTCCTTGGCGCCCACATCCACCATGTGGGCCTCACCGGACTGATTAAAGTGGGTCAGCTTACTCATGAGTTGTGCTCTATACGTTTGGAGATTTCGAAGCTCTCAAAGGTCATCTGCTCCAGATCTGCCATCAGGTAGGTGGCGGGGGAGCCGCCAACGCCGCCGATGGTGCCGGGATTGACCAGGGGGGTTTTTTCGCCCTTGATGTTGTCCAGATACTGGATCTTCAGGTTGTGGCTATGGCCGCAACAGACCAGATCCCAGTTGCCGGTGGTTGCCATGGCGCGGGCGTAGTGGGGGTAGTGGACAAGGAAGATTTTTTTCCCTGCCAGCTCCAGGCCGGCATCCATACCGTAGTACTGGATGATGTTGTCCGGATTGGTGAGCATTTTCCCCAAGGTATAGAGGTCGCCGCTGTTGTTGCCGTGGATCACATGTACCGGCAGCTGGTGTTTGTTTAGGCACTTGAGGGTGCTGGGAGCCACCACATCACCGCAGTGAATGATCGCCTCGGCTCCTTTGGCCTTTGCTTCGGCGGCAGCGGCGTCCAGCAGAGGAATGTGATCGTGGCTGTCGGAGAGAATACATACTTTCATTGGATTACCTGGAAGACCACCGTTCCACACACAATGTGGTGGGTTGTAGGTTCAGACGGTGCCTTATCGACTCAATTATTCGGTATAGAGCACCGATCTGATTACATGACAGGTAGACAGACTCACCGGTAACAGTAAATCCACCAACCTAAGATGGCGCTAAGGGTACGTTTTGAACCGGAGACTGTCTACCCTTGCCATAAAAAAAGGGAGCCGAAGCCCCCTTTCTGTTTTTACAGCCGCTAGGTTCGGCTTATAGCGGTGGTAGCAGTGGCACGATCAGGAGTGCAACAATGTTGATGATCTTGATCAGTGGGTTAATCGCAGGGCCGGCGGTGTCTTTGTAGGGGTCGCCTACAGTGTCACCGGTAACCGCCGCTTTGTGGGCGTCGGAGCCTTTGCCGCCGAAGTTGCCATCCTCGATGTACTTCTTGGCGTTATCCCATGCGCCACCACCGGTGGTCATGGAGATGGCCACGAACAGGCCGGTAACGATGGTACCGATCAGCAGACCACCCAGTGCCTGGGCACCCAGGGTCAGACCGACGATCACAGGAACCGCGATAGGCAGCAGTGAAGGAACGATCATCTCCTTGATGGCCGCTTTGGTCAGCATGTCCACAGCTGTGCCGTAGTCGGGCTTCTCACTGTGATCCATGATGCCGGGTTTCTCGCGGAACTGACGACGTACCTCGTTGACAATACCGCCAGCTGCACGACCAACCGCTTCCATCGCCATGGCACCGAACAGGAAGGGCACCAGGCCACCGATCAGCAGGCCGATCAGAACCATGTGGTTGGAGAGGTCAAAGGTGACTTTCTCACCCAGGTGGGCGTTGAGACTGTGGGTGTAGTCAGCGAACAGTACCAGAGCTGCCAGACCGGCAGAGCCGATGGCGTAACCTTTGGTAACGGCCTTGGTGGTGTTACCCACGGCGTCCAGAGGATCGGTGATGTTGCGGATCTTCTCATCCAGCTCTGCCATCTCGGCGATACCACCGGCGTTATCGGTGATGGGGCCGTAAGCGTCGAGGGCGACGATGATGCCACTCATAGAGAGCATGGAGGTGGCGGCGATGGCGATGCCGTAGAGGCCTGCCAAGTCATAGGCACCCCAGATGGAGGCGCAGACAGCCAGTACCGGTGCAGCGGTGGACTTCATGGAGACGCCCAGACCGGCAATGACGTTGGTGCCGTCACCGGTGGTGGATGCTTCGGCAATGTGCCTGACCGGGCTGTACTCCGTGGCGGTGTAGTACTCGGTGATGACTACCATTGCTGCAGTCAACGCCAGACCGATCAGTGAGGCTCCAAACAGTGCCATGGTGGGGTTGGCAACGGTTGCATCGCCTACCTTGATAACCACGTCGCCCATCATGTAGTCAGTGACGAAGTAGAAGGCTACTGCAGCGATGATGCCAGCGACCGCCAGTCCCTTGTAGAGGGCGATCATGATTTTAGTGTCGCCCTCTTTCGTTTTGACGAAGTAGGTGCCGACGATGGAAGCGATAATGGAGACGCCGCCCAGTACCAGCGGGTAGATAATCGCCTGGGTACCTGAGACCAGCAGGCTGCCAAGCAGCATGGTGGCAACTACGGTAACCGCGTAGGTCTCAAACAGGTCGGCGGCCATACCGGCACAGTCACCGACATTGTCACCAACGTTATCGGCGATTACCGCCGGGTTGCGGGGATCATCCTCAGGGATGCCGGCCTCTACCTTACCGACGATGTCGGCGCCCACATCTGCACCCTTGGTGAAGATACCGCCGCCAAGACGGGCGAAGATGGAGATCAGCGAGCCACCGAAGGCGAGACCGACCAGTGCATGGAGTGCATCGGCGTCTGAGATGCCCATTTGGTTGAGGATGGCATAGTAGCCTGCCACACCCAGAAGACCCAGGCCTACCACCAGCATGCCGGTGATGGCGCCGCCGCGGAAGGCGACCTGCAGGGCGGCGTTAATACCGTTGTTGGCAGCCTGTGCAGTACGTAGGTTGGCGCGTACGGAGATGTTCATACCGATGTAACCGGCGGCACCTGAGAGGATCGCTCCCACGGCAAAGCCTATGGCGGTGGGGGTATCGAGGGCTACCCAGATGGCAACGAGCATGACTGCGCCGACGATGCCGATGGCTGTGTACTGGCGGTTCAGGTAGGCGCTGGCACCCTCCTGAATGGCACCGGCAATCTCTCTCATCCGGTCGTTGCCTTCCGGTTGTGCAAGTATCCATTTAACGGATACGAAGCCATAGGCGAGCGCAGCAAGGGCGCAGGCCAGGGCGAAAAGTAGTTCGGTGCTCACGTTTTTTCCCCTTAATCAAATGTAAAATTATAGTTACTGTTGCAGTCTGAAACAGCGTTACCAGTGACACGTCATATATTCCATGGAGCAGACGCTTCGTGTCGTTGACACCGGTCAACCCGGCGGCATGGGTTCGTCTGCAATGGACGAATCCGGGGTGGTAATCCAACGCTTCTGACCTAAAGATCGCCAACTATCCCCTAATACCGCCCCGAATTCTATAGAATCCGGGCGATTTGGCAAATTAAAGGGGTAATAAATACCCCAGTATTTTTAATGGCTTTATAGCTCAAATGTATCAAGCCGCCTTTCCACCAGCACATTTTTCATTGTGACGTAGTCTGGCATGCCGTTGTCATCGTAGGGCGGGTAGGCCTCTCCCTTGATCAGCGGGTAGAGATACTCCTTGCACTTGTCGGTGATGCCGAAGCCGTCTTTAGAGATGAAATCCATCGGCATCATCTTCTCGACGTT
>JBEVXT010000763.1:10034-13124 GCA_040505955.1 Sedimenticola sp.
TGATCAGCGGGTAGAGATACTCCTTGCACTTGTCGGTGATGCCGAAGCCGTCTTTAGAGATGAAATCCATCGGCATCATCTTCTCGACGTTGGCCACGTCAGAGAGGGGTGCTTCGCCAATGCTCCACTTATAGGGGTTTGATGATTCACGCACCACCGTGGGCATAATGGAGTTTTTCCCCTCAAGCGCCTTCTCCACAGCGGCCACCCCAAGGGCGTAGGCCTGCTGGACATCGGACTCTGAGGCGAGATGGCGTGCCGAACGCTGCAGATAGTCGGCTACCGCCCAGTGGAATTTGTAACCCAGGGCCTCTTTTACCATGTTGGCGACAATGGGTGCTGCACCGCCCAGCTGGGCATGACCAAAGGAGTCCCTGGTGCCCTGCTCGGCGAGGAAGGTGCCATCAGGATAGTGGGCGCCTTCAGAGACACAAATAGTGCAGAAGCCGTGCTCTTTCACCTTGGCATCAACATTGGACAGAAACTTCTCTTTGTCGAACTCGATCTCTGGGAACAGAGTGACTACGGGGATACCGTAGTCCTCTACCAGTGCGCCAGCGGCAGCGATCCAGCCTGCGTGGCGGCCCATCACCTCGATGACGAAGACCTTGGTGGAGGTGGCAGCCATGGAGCGCACATCGAATGATGCTTCCAGGGTGGAGACGGCGATATATTTGGCTACGGAGCCAAAACCGGGGCAGTTATCAGTAATCGGCAGGTCATTGTCCACGGTCTTGGGTATATGAATCGCCTGTACCGGATACCCCATCTTTTCGGAGAGCTGAGACACCTTGTAGCAGGTGTCGGCAGAGTCACCACCGCCGTTGTAGAAGAAGTAGCCGATATTGTGGGCCTTGAAGATCTCGATCAGGCGCTCGTACTCGCGTTTGTTCTCTTCCAGGCTCTTTAGTTTGAATCGGCAGGAGCCGAAACCACCGGAGGGGGTGTGCTTGAGGGCGGAAATGTCCTCCGCAGACTCCTGATCGGTATCGATCAGCTCCTCGGTCAGGGCGCCGATGATGCCGTTGTGACCGGCATAAACGGTGCCGATTTTGTCGCCGTGCTTGCGTGCGGTCTCGATGACACCACAGGCTGAAGCGTTGATAACAGCGGTCACGCCGCCTGATTGTGCATAGAAAGCGTTTTTAATACTCATGCTTCCTTATCCTCTCTACAATTTAAAGTGATTGATGAATGTGAATGATCCTGGGTTGCCCAGGCCAATTTTTAAGTTAGATATCACCCCGTTCTTTCGCCTCGTGGTCTGCCTGAACCTGGAGCAGGGAGACGGCGCATTCGGTGAGATCCTTGTATTCGTAGATGCCGGTGTTGAACTGATGGTAGGGCTTGTAGAAGAATTGGCAGCGGTATCTGTGATCTCCTGCCTTGAAAATGATGAAGGTACACCCCTCCCACTGCCACACCCAAGCCGGGCAGGAACTCACCTCCCGGTCAGACGGTTGCAGGCGAATCTCTGCATCTGCAATCTCAAGCTCCACCTCTTCACCGTAGCGCTCAATCAGCGTGGTGCGGATGATCCAGTTCTCATTATCGGTGATATCGGGTATTTCTGGCATCTTGTTTCTGGGATGGTTACTGCGGGCGTTAAAGGATAAACTATTTTGGCTCACCTTTCATTTTAATTGACACAACTGGAATTCTAGGATTACTGTATCGAATCGTTATTTCTGCGGCCAATGCAATTGTTGGATGCCGCTATGGATTTTCTTAATTTGCCGACAATTGAGCCTGTTTAGAGGGTAATTGTGGCTAATTACGTTAATTCCCCTGATCAACCGTGTTAGAAAAATAACAGGAGGGAGCCGCTGTGCGAATCGTCCTACTGGGCGCCCCGGGTACCGGAAAAGATACCCAGGCCAAAAAACTTACCCGTTATTATGGAATACCCCGCATATCCACCGGCGAGATGCTACGGGAGGCGGTGGCTGCCGGCACACCAAACGGCAAGCGGGCGGCGCCCTATCTGGAGTCTGGGCAACATGTGCCGGATGAGATCAATTGTGATGTCCTCAAGGATCGTTTGATGGAGCCTGAAATCCACAATGGGTTTCTGCTTGAGGGTTTTCCGCGCACGGCTGTTCAGGCCGATGCCCTTGATGCCGTGCTGGAGTCGATGAACCTGCCGGTTGATCTGGTGCTGATGCTTGAGGGGGATCATGACCTCTTTATGGAACGCCTGGAGGGGCGGCAGAGCTGCCGTGCCTGCGGCTTCAAATACAACGTCTTCACCGTTCCGCCCCGGGTTGAAGGGGTTTGTGACCAGTGTGGCGGCCGGGTCAGGCGCCGGGCGGATGACTATGAAGAGATTATCGCTAACCGTATGCGGGCCTATGAGCTGCAGGTCGGGCCGCTCATGCAGTACTACAAAGTGCATGGCAAGCTGCGCCAGGTAAATGCCGAGACGGGGCGCGAAACGATCTACCGCAACCTGCGTAATATCATAGAGGAGGCACCGCCAACAGTGATTGAAACCGAGCCGGTGGTGGAAGCGGCCGAGCCAATCGGATATGACACCCTTGATAGAGGCGATAAAACCAAGGAAGAGGCGTTGATTGCCGAGATACTGGGGGCAAATAAAGCAGCCAAGAAAGCGGCAGCCCCAAAGAAGGCAGCTCCAAAGAAGGCAGCTCCAAAGAAGGCAGCTCCAAAGAAGGCAGCCCCAAAGAAAGCAGCCCCGAAGAAGGCAGCCCCAAAGAAGGCAGCTCCAAAGAAGGCAGCCCCGAAGAAGGCAGCCCCAAAGAAGGCAGCCCCAAAGAAGGCAGCCCCAAAGAAAGCAGCCCCAAAGAAAGCAGCCCCGAAGAAGGCAGCCCCGAAGAAGGCAGCCCCAAAGAAAGCAGCTCCAAAGAAAGCAGCCCCGAAGAAAGCAGCCCCGAAGAAGGCAGCCCCGAAGAAGGCAGCCCCAAAGAAAGCGATAGCAAAGAAAGTGGCTCAGTAAAAAGGCAAGCCTAAAGAAACGGCGATAGCCACCCGGAGAGGTGTTTCCCCAAAACCTGATGAACCCGTATTGTGCTTCGGGAAAGCGCTCCTACGGCTTAGCCTCAGACAATCGTTATGGCCTCAATCAGTCAG
>JBEVXT010000764.1:0-2839 GCA_040505955.1 Sedimenticola sp.
GGATGAGGCCTTGTTGTTGTGTCTGGCCCGTGGATCGGAACGCGGCCTGGAGGCGATCGAAGAGGCAGCCCTGTTGCATAGCCTTTCTGATCGCTTCTCACTACGCGAGTTAGCCCAGCGGATTGGACGTGATGTTAGTTGGGTCAGCCGACGCCTGACTCTGTTCAAGGCGCTGCCGGAAGAGCTGCTGGGGGCAGTGCGTAGCGGCAAGCTCTCAGTATGGGCGGCAACACGGATCATGGCGCCGTTGGCGCGCGCCAACAGTGAGCATGCCCACACCCTGCTCACGGAGTTGGGCAAGACCCCGCTGTCGACACGCGAGCTGGAACGGCTGTTCGCACAGTATCAGAAATCCCCCCAGGCCCAACGTGAACGTCTGGTGACCAACCCCGGCCTGTTTGTTCAAGCCCAGGATGAACACAAGCGTAGCGTTGAGGATAAACGTCTGGCCGAGGGTCCGGAAGGTGCCTGGTACAAAGATCTGGGCGTCATCGAACAGCTATTGAAACGGCTGACCAAACTGGCGCCGATGCTGTTTTCTTGCCAACAGGAGCACACCGGCAGAGATCGCCTGCAGCAACCTTTTGATCGGACGAAGGCTCGGCTCCAACAGCTGGACAAGATCCTCAATCAGGCAGCGGTGCGTGACCAAGAGGTTAAGCATGATCAGCCCTGAGATCCGCCAGGCGATCCTGACACTGCAGGAGAAAGGGCTGGGTCTGCGCGAGATCAGCCGGACTCTGAAGGTGTCACGTAACACCGTTCGGCGGGTATTGCGTGAACCGGAACCCCAAGCCCCGACACCGACTGCTAAACAACAGGAGGAAGTGGTCAAACTGTTGCCGGAGATCTATCGCCGTTGCAAAGGCAACGCCGTGCGCATCCAGGAGATCCTCCAGGAGGAGTACGCCATCGAACTCCCCTACAGTACGCTCACCCGTCTGCTTCGGGAACAGGAGCTGCGTGAACCGAAGCGGCGTAGCGGCATCTATCACTTCGCTCCCGGTGCAGAGACACAACACGACACCTCTCCCCATCGATTGCAACTGGGGGAGAAGATGCTCACTGCCCAGTGCGCCAGTCTCATTCTGGCCTACAGCCGGTTGCTCTACTTCCAATACTACCCCTGCTTTACCCGTTTTGAGGCCAAGGCCTTTTTGACCAAGGCGCTCTGTTTCTTCGACGGTAGTTGTCCACGCTGCACCATCGACAACACCAGCGTGGTGCTTGCTGGCGGTAGCGGCCCCGACGCGTTGATCGCGCCTGAAATGGAGGCCTTTGGTGACCTGTTTGGAATGCGCTTTATCCCCCATGCCATCGGTCACTCTGATCGCAAGGGACGAATCGAGCGCCCGTTCTCCTATATCGAAGGCAACTTCCTGGCGGGACGCACTTTCCGTGATTGGGCCGATCTCAATGCTCAGGCGCGCAACTGGTGCGATACGCATGCCAACGCCAAGCAAAAGCGGGCATTGGGGATGACTCCACAGGCGGCCTATGTGATGGAGAAGCCGGAGCTACTGCCCCTGCCGCCCCATATTCCACCGGTGACTCAGATCCATTACCGGATAGTGGATACCCAGGGCTACGTGCATCTCGACACCAATCGCTACTCAGTGCCGGAACGGCTACTGGGCAAGAAGATGGCGGTGCATAAGCGGATGGATCAGGTACTGATCTTCGACGGGCAACGGCTGGTGGCTGAACATGTGCGCCGGATCGGCCAACGTGAGGTCCGCGTACTCGACAAGGCCCACCACAACACCCTTATCCGGGGACACGCCCCCAAGGGGCCTTCTCCCCAAGAGCGGGCGCTACAAGGTAGTGATCCGCTTCTGGATCGCTATGTGGCGGCGTTGAAGAAACGTGCTCCGGGACGGGGTGTAACCAAACTGCGCAGGTTGTTGGAGCTGAAGCGTACCTATCCCGCTGAACCCTTCCTGGCCGCCATTGAACAGGCTCTTGAATACGGGCTGTTTGATCTGAGCCGACTGGAACGGCTCATCCTGGAACGAGTAGCCGGTGATTTCTTCAACTTTGGTGAGGATCTCTGATGCATGAGCAGGTACGTCAATTACTGGAAAAACTGCACCTTCAGGGTATGCTCCAGACCCTGGAGCGTATCCTCACCCAGGCCGATGTTGAGGCGTTGCCACCTACCGAGGTATTGCTGCTGCTACTCGAAGAGGAGTGGCGCCACCGTCAGGAGCGTAGTCTCACCTATCGTCTATCTCAGGCGAAGCTTCCCTGGGACTGGAGCTTAGAGACCTTCCCATTTGCCAAACAGCCCGGTGTCAATGCCGCTCAGATCAAGAGTCTCGCGGGACTCGACTTCATTGAGCGGGCGCAGAATATCGTCTTTATTGGTCCGCCTGGCACCGGTAAGTCGGGCCTTGCCATTAGCCTGTTGCGGCAGGCATTGATCAACGGCTATCGTGGCCGTTTCTACAAGGCCCAGGATCTGTTTGATGAACTCTATGCCTCGCTGGCAGATCACTCCACGATAAAATTGCTCAATCGCTTGAGCCGCTATGACATCATTCAGATCGATGAACTTGGCTATCTGACCCTGAAGCCAGAACAGGTCAACGCCTTCTTTAAGCTGCTTGATATGCGCTACGGCAACCGTCCGACACTGATAACTACCAACTTGGACTACCCCGACTGGTACGAACTGTTCCAGCGTAAGTCTCTAGTTGATGCCTTGCTGGATCGTCTTCAACACCATTGCATCACCATCCGCATTGACGGACCTTCCCTGCGTGTGCCGGATACCGATCCCTCCCCGGATACCTCACCACCTTCCCACAAATGATCCGACAGAAAGATTGATCCATCG
>JBEVXT010000765.1:0-3486 GCA_040505955.1 Sedimenticola sp.
GGGGTTGTCTAGCCCTTTTACGAAATGTTTTTTTCTATCTCGGTGTAAGTGGTTGATTTATCAGCAGGCTGTAGGTTGTGCGTCGGGGCTGGGCGGTCTCCGTGTGGACAAAGCATGAATTTCCTGCGAAACGTGTGGACAACCTATGGACAACATCCCAGTTGCCCATAGGTTGATCACACTAATTCACCCTTTGCCCACACTCCACCGCGCAGGCCCGCTGCCGACTGAGAGTGCCTGCGGCGCAACAACAACTAATATTTTATAATTGTTAAAAAACAACCGGCTTTAACCACTGAGCAAGTAGATTGTCTAGGTGGAAAAATCAGCAGAAAATCTCGGGGAAACCCGGATAGACCCTAAAATTGTCGTTGCACAATTGAGATCATCATCCCAATAACATTTGGCAACCTTATTTTTTACATTTTCTTCAATGCCCATAACAATTCCTGTCGATTTGTATCATGTTCTTTTGTACGTATAACAGTTTATTCATAGGACGCCTTCCGATATGACATTTCCGTTGATCACACCATGGATAATCGAAAGACTGAGAATTAAAATCCATAGTAACAATAACTTAACTCATCTCAGGGGATTTCGCAACTACGGTAAAATAGGATTGATTCCATATATCTAATTCTGTTTATCGATAGATTTTATTTGATATGAGTGTTGATGCAATATCTTGATAAATAAGCAAATACAGACGACCAATAGTTTATTGCTATGTGTGATATACGGATACGATCCGATGATCTATGCATTCTTAGGCGCTTGAACAGAAATATCTTGACAGATATTTGAATTCGAACGAGATGGAACAAAAATAGAACAAAAGATAGGGTGATCTATTATATGGAAACCAAACAAAACCAAAGGACACCCATCATCATTGCTGGGTCAAGTGATGGATGTCCTGATATTTATTAGTTTTAGTGAACAAACTTAATTTCTAAACGGCACCCAACTGCATCAGCATATTTTTTTAGAGTGGCAATTGATGGTGAGTGGCGACCACTTGTTAAAGAGGACTCAAGTCTGGTAATTGATGGGGGTTTAGTCCCCATGCGCTCTGCTACTTCTGCTTGGCTTAAACCTGCATCTGTTCGTGCTTTTAGCATTTCACGCAACAAGTCAAACTCTGGCTTTAACGCATCGTATTCCTCTTTGACTGCTTTATTTTTTAATGCTTTCTCTTTTAACTGGCTATGACTCATCATTTGATACCTCTTTCATTCTTTGAATGGCCAACTTTAGTTCTTTCTTTGGTGTTTTCTGAGTTTTTTTAACAAACACATGAAGCATGATTATTCGTTTTCCTACTTTTGTGCAATAAAAAATACGAGCAATGCCTTCTTTGCTTTTTAACCGTAACTCAAACAGCCCTTTATCAATGGCTTTGGTGTGTGGCATACCAAGATTAGAGCCAAATTCAATCATGAGTTCGGTTAGGTGAAGATAACGGGCCAAAAGGCCTTCAGGAATTCCTAGAACTTCTTGTTCAAGTTCATGACTGTAATATTCTATATTCCATAGCATAAATAAAAAGTAACATATTTGTTATGTTTTAACAAGTTGGGTATTGGGGTGTATTGAAGGCAGCCGGGTAGGTCAGGGCCTCACGGCCCTTTCCCCCCTCAGAACCGTACGCATGACTTTCACCGTATACGGCTCAAGCATGACAAATGCCCAAAGGACGCGATGGGGTGGTTGATAGCCTCGCCACCTAAATGTTTCATAGCTGCAGTGACCTACTCGAAAATGTTAGTGATGGGTGTCCTGTCTTTTTGTGAAGTTCGCAGGAGATAGGGTGGTAGTCACTCATAATTTGTAATAATTCAGCACTATGCCGCAGCTATTCAGATGGCCTCTAAAATTCGTCAGTTCAAGGCACAAAATGTGAGTTTACAACTATTTTTTAATATCGATCTGGTGCTCCTGCCTTTGGGAAGCACCCTGGTCAACCAGGAACAGCGGCTCTGGGGTTGTTGGGATTGTCACTTCATTCCATCACTATCTCCGATGTTTACCTATGCAGCCCGTGCATCTATGCTGTAGCAAGTCATAACATAGGGTGCAGTTTGGATTACTGATGCAGCAAGATATCGTTTTTACCATATTCCTGATCTTCACCGGCGCCGCTGTGTTGGCGACAATCGCGCTCTATGCGCGTCAGGCGCTTCTGGTGGCCTATATACTGTTGGGTGTTCTACTGGGGCCATCGGTTTTTGGGCTGGTCAATGATCCCGATCTGATAGGGGATATTGCCCATATCGGCATCATGTTCCTACTATTTCTTATGGGGCTGGAACTCAATCCCAGGGAGTTTTTGCTGCTGATGCGCAAAACCATCCTGACCACACTGTTCAGTTCACTCCTCTTCTGGGGTGCCGGGTTTCTGCTTGCACTGCTGTTTGGTTATACCTCTCTGGAGGCGTTGCTGATCGGTGCTGCGATGATCTTCTCCAGCACCATTATTGGCCTGAAACTGCTTCCCACCACCGTATTGCACCACCAGCGTACCGGTGAGATCATTATCAGTATTCTGCTGCTGCAGGATTTTATTGCCATACTGCTGCTGCTCTTTATCCAGGGAAGCTCCTCACCCGATCACCCGGTGATGGAGTTCACCAAGCTGGCCCTGGCGCTGCCTCTGCTTATCGGTGGAGCCGTGCTCTTTGTCCAGAAAGTGCTGCTTCGGCTGCTGCAGGCTTTTGATACCTTTCATGAATATATCTTTCTCCTGGCCATAGGTTGGTGTCTGGGTATGGCCGAGGCCGCCGCCGCCCTGGGTATCTCCCATGAGATCGGCGCCTTTGTGGCCGGTGTAACCCTGGCGACCAGCCCCATATCGCTCTACATGTCGGAGAAGCTGAAACCCCTGCGGGACTTCTTTCTGGTGATGTTTTTCTTCTCTCTCGGTGCCGGTTTTGACCTGGGAATGGTCACCACTATTATTTTTCCGGCGCTGTTGTTCGCTCTGCTGGCGGTGCTGGGTAAACCAGCGGTATTCAGCCTGCTGCTAAGCAAGCAGGGGGAGGATGAGATGCGCTCACAGGAGGTGGGCGCACGTCTTGGGCAGCTGAGTGAGTTCTCGCTGTTGATTGCTGTACTCGCTCTGGAGCGGAAGCTGATTGGTGATAATGCGGGTTATCTGATCCAGTTGGCAACCTTGTTGACCTTTTTCGCCTCTACCTATCGGGTGGTTTTGCGCTATCCCACACCCATCGCGCTTTCGGAAAAGCTGCGGCGTAATTGAGAGGTGTTTGCCTGGAAACTGAAAGAAGCGGGACGCAGAGAAGCGTCCCTCGACAGGGGAGGGGCAAACCGTTACGCCCAAACTGATAGATAAACCTATTGCACACCTATGGCACGAACTTATTGAATAGTTGCTGCGAGACAAAGTAGAAGGTCCACACGACTCTGCGCCAGCCAATTTGATCAGCTATAATCGCCTTTTGAGTCAGCCCACCACATAGTCAT
>JBEVXT010000766.1:0-3094 GCA_040505955.1 Sedimenticola sp.
AAAAGCGGGGATGGCCGCCCACAGCATTCCCCCAGCGATGCCGGAGAGCAGCATCAGCGGCAGGATAAAAATACTCTCCACATTGTAAAAGTAGAGCCCCACACTGCCGCCGAAGATGGCGCCAAGAGTGAGTTGTCCCTCGGCACCGATGTTCCACACATTGGCGCGAAAGCCCAGCGCCAGGGCGATGCCTATAAGCACCAGTGGCGTTGCTTTGACCCCAAGCTCGGCGACGCCGTAGAGGGTCGAGAGCGGTTCGACAAAGAAGGCGTAGAGGGCGGCCCCCGGCGCCACCCCCATGATGCTGAAGAGAATGATTCCTGAGGTCAGGGTCAACAGCAGTGCCAGCAGCGGCGAGGCGTAAACCATGGCCGTCGACTGTTCAGGCCGCCTTATCAGTCTAGGCCGCATTGCCCGCCTCCCTGCCATCATCCCCTTTACGACCACCACCCATCAACAGCCCCACCTCTTCCACAGTGATCTCATTGATCGGGTAGACGGGGGAGAGTCTGCCGGCACAGATGGCGGCAACCTGATGGCTGATGGTCATCAGCTCGTCCAGATCCTGGGAGATGATCAGTACTGCGGAGCCCTCCGCCGCCAGATCGATCAGTGCCTGACGTATGGCGATGGCGGCACCGGCGTCAACCCCCCAGGTGGGTTGGGAGATGATGATGATATCCGGCTGCTGCATGATCTCCCGGCCAATAATGAATTTCTGCAGGTTGCCGCCGGAGAGACTTTTGGCCGGCTGTTGTGGCCCGGAGCACTTGACCGCAAATTTATCCACCAGCTGGTGGGCAAAGGCGTTACGCCGGGCAAAGCGGATAAATCCCCGGGAGAGGAAGTTCATCCGTTGATGAGCGGTGAGAAAAGCGTTCTCCTGCAGGCTCATGTCGGGTACCGAGGCGTGGCCGAGGCGCTCTTCGGGGCCATAGCATAGGCCGATGTTGCGGCGTTGGCTCGGCCCCAGATCACCGCAGGGCTTACCGTCGAGCTGTATCGCCTGGGGCTGTGCCCGCCGTTCGCCGCTCAGTGCCCTGAGCAGCTCCGCCTGGCCGTTGCCGGCAACACCGGCAATGCCAATAATCTCGCCGCTGCGTACCTCCAGATTGATATCGATCAGCGCCATGCCGAACTCATCCTCTGCATTAAGACTGAGGTGCTCCACCTGCAGACGCACCGGGCCGGGCTGCTGTTTTTCAACGACGGTGGGCTCCTTCAGTTCATCACCGATCATCATTGCCGCCAGTGAGTTGGCGCTCTCCATCCGTGGATCTGCCTCGCCCACCCGGCGGCCGTTGCGCAGGATGGTGGCGTGTTCGCACAGCACCTTGATCTCATCCAGCTTGTGGCTGATATAGAGGATCGACACCCCCTCGGAGGTGAGACGACGCAGGGTGACAAACAGTTTTTCAACCTCCTGGGGGGTGAGCACCGAAGTGGGTTCATCCATCACCAGTAGTTTGGGTTGCTGCAACAGGCAGCGGATGATCTCGATGCGCTGGCGTTCACCCACCGACAGGGTGTAGACGTGGCGTCGGGGGTCGAGGGGCAGCCCATAACTGCTGGAGAGCTCTCTGATGCGCTGCTCCAACTCCCTGAGATCGACCTTCTCATCCATTCCCAGAGCGACATTCTCCACCACCGTAAGAGAGTCAAAGAGGGAGAAGTGCTGGAACACCATGGCGATGCCGAGGCGGCGGGCGTCGGCGGGGTTGGTAATGTGGGTGGCGCGACCCTGCCAGTAGAGCTCACCGGCATCTGCTTTCAGAATGCCGTAGATGATCTTTACCAGGGTGCTCTTACCGGCGCCGTTCTCACCCAACAGCGCATGGATCTCACCACGCTGAAGTTGCAGATCGATGGAGTCGTTGGCGCGGCAGCCGGGGAACTGCTTGGTGATACCACGCAGTTCCAGCAGAGGCTCCCCATGTTTCTGTGTCAAAGCAAAGTTCCCCGCAGCCCTCGCAGGAAGTGCGTAGCGCCTGAAGTAGAGATTGTGTCAAAGGTTTCTGGGGTTTATACACCAGATCCCTGCCGAACTGCCAGAATTTCCCTCTCTTTCATTGATCGTGGTGCGTAGAACGGCTAATCTCAGCTTACAACTGACAGAGGATAATAATGAGAACCGTGGATTCGACAGTATCATCGCTTGACGACATGGAGCTGATGGGCAATGGGAAAGCCTACAGGGAGACACTGTGCGGGATTATCGAGAGGCTGCCCCTCCTGGCCAACTTCAGCCGTTCCGAAGTAAAACTGCTGGCTAACTATATGGTTCCCTACCGCGCATCGGTAGGCACCATGATCTTTCAGGAAGGGATGAGGGATCGCTTTATGGCGTTTGTCTCCAGTGGCCGCCTGAAGGTCTACAAAGAGGGAGATCCGGGTGAACAGCACAAACTGGCCACCGTGCGCCCAGGTATGTCGATCGGTGAGATGAGCCTGCTGGACAGCCAGCCTCACTCCGCCACCGTGGTCGCCACCGAGACGACGGAGCTGTTGGTGCTCTCCAGCAAAAAGCTTCAGCAATTGGAGAATAAATTTCCCCACCTTGCCTACAAAATGTTGTGGATTATCTCTCTTATGTTGAGTAACCGCCTGAGAAAGACCAGCGGGGTGTTGGTTGATTATCTTGGTGAGCAGTGATTGGTATTAGGGAGTTCAGGTTAAAGCTGTAGGGTAATAGGCCATGGTTTGGTGCAATCAACTCCGACCACGGTTGCCCCTGCCATGGACGCTCGACCATAACGACTATAGAGTAACTTCTCAAAAAGTTCGTGTCATGGGGTGCAGTAACGCCTTTTCAGGACACGCGGTAAATACGTCCCTGTACGCTCACAGCAGCATCCTTGCTGCTGTACGTCCTGAAAAGGCGTCACTGCACCCCTCCTGAAAGGTATCCATCTGCACTGGGTTATTGAGAAGTTACACTAAAGTTACACTATATAAAGAGGAAAGCCGGTGAGAATAGAAGAAGACATCAAGCTCGATTACTCAGATGTTCTGCTTAAACCGAAACGCAGTACCCTGACTTCACGCAAAGAGGTGATACTGGGGCGGGAAATCGCCTTTTATCACTCATCGAAGG
>JBEVXT010000767.1:0-1891 GCA_040505955.1 Sedimenticola sp.
CATAACCATGAACAATAATGTAGAAGGTTAGGTAACTATTCAGGTGATTGATGCGGTTCGCAAGCTCACCACATCCTACATGCAAGCATAGAGGGTACGGGGTCGTAGTCGATTGCCCACATGGATATGGGCAATCAACTCCGACCCCCGAAAGTACAGCACGGTAGTCCAGAATTCAGATGTAGGAGCGAACTTGTTCGCGAAGAGCACATTTCGTAGTCCATCGCGAACAAGTTCGCTCCTACAACACCTCGGTTCCACCATAACTGTGGTTTTTAGGATAAAAAGGCACAAAATGCGGATTTATGTGTGCAAATGATTATTTTTAACTCCGAAACGGTGGATTTTAGGGGTGAGCTGAATAGCAATTAACTCTCCGGTGTATCGGTGGTGAACAGATACCTGATAGTTACGGGTGATCAGGAATAATTATGTAAAAGGCTACCCCCTTTCAGCTTGGTTTAAGACACACCCTCTACTCTCTCCCAAAGTCACAACCACAGAGGTATAGATATGCAGTCGTCTGGATGGTTACGGGTTTGGGATCCGTTGGTTCGTATTTTTCACTGGTCACTGGTGGGCGCTTACGCCATCGCCTGGTTGACCGAAGATCACTTTCTTACCCTCCATGTGTGGGCCGGATACACCATTATGGGACTGCTCCTGTTCCGTTTGCTGTGGGGTCTTGTGGGCAGCCGCCATGCCCGCTTCAGCGATTTTGTCAAACGGCCGGCCACAGTTATCGCCTATATGAAGGATGTGGCTGCATTCCGGGCCAAGCGCTACATCGGTCACAACCCGGCGGGCGGTATCATGATAGTGGCGCTGATGCTGATGCTCTCTCTCTCCATCCTGACCGGGTTGGCGGCCTATGGTGCCGAAGAGTTCTCCGGTCCACTTGCCCCGCTCTTTCTCGATCTTCCCCACTTCTGGGGGGAGCTGCTCGGAGAGGTCCATGAGTTTTTTGTCAACATCACCCTGCTGCTGGTCTTTTTTCACCTGGTGGGCGTTGTGCTCTCCAGTTTCCAGCATCAGGAGAATCTGGTGCGCTCGATGATCAACGGCATGAAGCGGGAGAAGGCGTGATGAAAACGGTGGTGGGGAGGTTGTTGTTACCGGTTAATTGGCTGCTTCTCTGTACCCTGGGAATCAGCGGTTGCGTGCCCGATAGCGGCAATAACGATTGGTTGAACACTCTCCTCCTGGATGTGGCGCCAGTGGACACGCCGCTCTACCTGGAGGAGTGCGGTGCCTGTCACTTCGCCTACCAGGCCGGGCTGCTCAACGCCGACTCGTGGAGTTTAGTGATGGATGGTCTGGAAGACCATTTTGGTGATAACGCCGAGCTGGATGAGGAGTCGAATCTGCTGCTGCGCCGCTATCTGCTGGACAATGCCGCCGACAGATCGGAGTATATACGTTCACAGGGGATCGCTATGTCACAGAGGGTACAGCTAGCGACGCTGCGGGTTTCTGAAACGCCCTACTTCCTACGCAAGCACAATGAGCTGCCACTGGAGCAGGTGACCGGTAATCCCGAGGTGGGCAGCTTCAGCCATTGTGACAAGTGCCACAAAGAGCCGGGTAGCGGCTCGTTTAATGGCGAAGACGTGCGCATTCCTGGGCGCGGTAAAGGGGAGGATTGATGAAAAAACTGCTACTGATTCTGTCACTGATACTCGTTGCCGGCACTCTGGCGGCGGACGATGACGATCACATCATTGCCCGTGAGTTGCTCCTCTCCGGGAAGATTCTCTCTCTGGAGCAGATTCTTGAGAAGCTTAGACCCGAACATCCGGAGGCGCGGATACTGGAGGTGGAGCTGGAACAGAAGGATGAGCGCATAGTCTACGAGATCGAACTGCTGGATAGCGAAGGGGTGGTGTGGGAA
>JBEVXT010000768.1:0-3642 GCA_040505955.1 Sedimenticola sp.
ACAAGCACATGGGATAGGATGATTTATTGACTTAAACTACATGCACAGTTGGCATTGCAAATTGAAATTGTGTTTGTTTTACACTGTCTATGCATGACACATGGGTGCAAACAATGAGGGGTCATCTTCTTTTCTCTGTATTGTTCCACCTTTCCATAGGTGCACCAAGGACGTCGTCCTCGTAGTTGTTTAGTTGTTAGGGTTCTATATTAACTACAAATAACTTGTGTTTTCTTAGGTCAGGTATGGGCAGCCATCATATTCGTAACATGCTAATTCTTTGTAGATGTATTTTGTCACACAGTTCTGTTGATAGACGATTTATCTGGCGCAGGTCCAGATTGGTTTTGACGTTGTGTAGGTAAGAACTGTCCAGGATGATTTTGGTTAATGCACCCCTGCTTCTGTAATTACTTCGCCAAATGTCTATTCCGAGTAGTTTGATCAATTCCTTGTTGATTTTTGGAATGTGGGTTTTCCTGATTTCATGATAGACTGGACATCTTGTCAATACGTGAATAATGTCCTCACTTTCAATCCGGCATATTGGGCATACTGGGTCTATCTGGTAATGACTGAATCTGCATTTGTTAGTTTGTAGCATGTACGTACCAGTGATCATCCGCACACGTGTTATTCCCTTTCGGACATCTGTGACGGTTGATTCAAGAGATTCCCAGATATGATGAGTTTTGCCGATGACAAGCGTGGATAGATTCATCATGCATAAGGTTGATTTTTCAGCGGCTTCCATTTTGAAAGTGCTCGTCCAGTGTTGATTTATTTGTTTAGTCACCATCTTTTTCCATTGGTACTTTGAGGGTAAGCATTCACACAGTTCATCCAAGCTCGGTAGCTGGTATAACAGCAGCGTTTCGGAGACTCTACTGAAGAACGATTTTCTATTGTCAATGTTGACTGCACTTTGACGATGTACTAGTTCTTGGATAGATATATTGTCACTGCTGAGCACCAGGTACAGAAAACTCAACTGCCTCCGATGAAGCTCCCCCGATATTGGCAATGCACCTAGCAGTAGATGTAACGCGCAGATCGCGGTTCTCTGTGGCAATGACTGGAACATGCGTAGACTATTATGGTGAAAGCGTTTAAGACTGTCCATATGTGAACTGCTTATATTTAAGACCTCCAAACCATATAGTAATCGCGGTAACACGTAGGCTTGGTAAATTCTGTACGATACCATCGGGTTTAGTCCGTTTGTTCCGTGTAATCCAGTGTTAATGAGACTGTACATTGTTCTGCGCGCCAAACATATGCGATCACCAACATTCAGGCCAGACTCACCAGCCGCAGCACGAATTAAGCCCAAATGAACCGTCTGATCACTGGTACTAAAACTATTTTCACCGATAGACCATTTTTCATTTGATGATTTTACATTTGTAATAACTTTGCTTTTACTTGGGTGTAGCATATATCTATGTTGTTTAGAGTATCTTTGAGCAATGTTTAGCATTAATTGAAGTTCTTCTGGATTGTCCGATAACATAGCCACATCATCAGCACAGGTCGGGCAACCCGCATATACGGTGCCTATATGAAGTCCCACTCGATTTTGCTCAAGCTCTTGCAGAAGACAGTTCACATATGCTTTGTATAACTCTGTCGATAATATACCGCCCTGGCGGACACCTTGCTGAATTCTAAAACTGTCACTTAGTTCACCCATCCACTTTACTCGAGAAGTTAACCCTTCGTACAAGTTTTTTACGAGTAACCACAGATCAGGGTGAACTTTATGATGGTATAGCTTGTCCAGCAGAATAGTATGGTCGACCACATCAAAGGCTTTCTGTGCGTCCAGTGTTGCAAGGTATATGTTACCGGAAGTATTATTGTTATCTGTGTAAGCCTCCGATACAAGGAGACTAGCCATTGTTGGGGACAGCCCCCTTGTGAAGCCAAACTGCATACTGCTTTGAGATATTTTCAGTCTATCTAAGAGCACATATTCAAACACTTTGCCTAATATGGCAGTCACTGTGATACCACGGTAGCTGTCAGTTGTTGTGGCATCTTTGCCTTTCTTAAGGATCGGTGTAAGCGTTCCGCACTTGAAAGACTCTGGAATGACTCGATTACGGAGAATCTCATTGTAAATGTCACACAGATACGGCACCAGCACTGATTTTCCCATTTTGATATGTTCAGATGAGATATTGAATTCATCCGGCGATTTCCCAGTGTTTAATCTGCCTATGGCGGTTTCTACTTCGGAACCAGTAATAGGATCCATGGATGGTGGGTCATCTGAATATAGTTCATTGATGATGTCATGTCTGATGTTGCACAAATCATGAAAGTCGTTATCGTAGCCACTGTCATTTGGTATTGCGAGATCTTCATAGTATGCCGCAAAGCACCGCCGCTGGTCTTTTTGTGTAAAATGGCTATTTCCCTTGTATGAAATGCACACAGTTCCTGCTTTTACAGATTTATTCCTGCCGATGAGACGGTAGAACAGTTTTGAACTGGGGTTTGACATTATCTGATTGTAGAAATCTTTTCTATCTTGACATTTATCCTGCCTAATTTGTTGACGGAGTTGCTTTTTAGTACTTTGTTTATGTTCATAAAAGTTTCCACAGTTTGGTTTTCCAGCTCTCACCCAGTTTGCGAATGCTAGCTTACATTCAGACTGAATAATTTTCACGTTTGGCGTTATTTTCCATTTAGGACCTTTTGGTACGATAAGTTTAGACGGTACTGCACCTGAGGCAGCGTGTTGTAAACCCTTCACTACCCGCTGAATGTCAGTCGACGAGTCTCCGGAATTCACAGGATGATAGGATGCCAAGTTAGTTTTGAGAATGTCACAGAACTTCTCTGGGTCGGCATTTTCCCATTTCAGTTTGCGCGTTGAGATCTTACTCTGTTTTGTGTTATTGTTACGTATTTGGCTTGGTAAGAATGTATTTACTTTGGCATGGACAGGTACATGTGCCGAGAGATTCAAAGACGCAATATCATCGATTTGATAGTCACAGATAAACTGGCTGTCCTGACACATAATATAGTCGATTTGCGACTGAGACTTTCCGTTGTGATGTACGAATGTGGATTTACTACTATTGGAAGCTACCTGGAGCTTGTGTTCTCGTACAAAGTCTTGTAATAGTCGGTCATGCTTGTTATATTCACGTGCCCTTAACAGTGTTCCGTTCATATCACCACATATTATGATTTTATGCGTGTCCTGATAATTCTGCATTATGTTATGAATAATATCCAGGCATTCTGAGTATTCATCCTGCGAGCTCACCGATTGATTATGTGTGGGCATGTACGCGTTAATAAGACAAATGTTTTCCGTCATGGATATTGTAATGGCTATTATTCGTTCATTACCACTATTTAGTCTTTGAACATACTTTGACCATTTTCGTGGCCATAATATTGAGACTCCAGCTCGGCCTCGTGGCCGCTTAAATGCACTAACCGGGTTACTTGTATCATAGCAACGGGTATGACCATCCATGTTTGGTAATATTTTGTCTAGATCATCTTTTTCAAATTCCCACAGGAAATGTTCCTGAATGCACACGACGGAATTTCCAGAGTCCAGCGACTGTAGGTAGGTAGCGTTGGTTTTACAACCTTCAATATTACACGTAGTTA
>JBEVXT010000769.1:0-6148 GCA_040505955.1 Sedimenticola sp.
TCTTCTTCTTTTACGTAAATCCCACCAGTAAATGGTGCACCGGGTCTCCCCGTAGGTGTTGGGTTGTGTTATGGTTTAGTTGGTTGGTGAGTATGTACACTGTGTTTGCGCCTACTAAATATTTACAGTTCTATTGGTTAGGGACGGCCATAGAATTACTTATATTATATTAGTTGTTTTGGAGAGTATGCAGGCGCCTGACGTGTAAACGGTAGCACAGTAGCCTCGAGTAAGTCTCTATGTTCCGCATCACATCCGGGTTGGGTGGTAGGATTCCACTGGTTCTGAGGACCCCGCAGTCGATTATAAGGGAGGTAAGTAGTTGGCGGTTGGCAAGTGTATTCCATACATCGTTTCCGTAATTACGTTTGATACAGTTCCTAATCCAACCAATTGGCTCGCGCCTCGAAGCATCGAGTGCAGGACATCTGGTTAACATGTGACTCAGATCTTCATCCTCCAGTCGACACATCGGGCATCTTGGATCGATTTCAGCTTTGTTGAATTTTACTTTAGTTGTTTGAAGCATGTAGGTTCCCGTCAGAATTCTTGCTTTAATTATTCCCTTTTTTACGTCTGATGTGTTAGGTTTCACCGTATCCCACGTCGGGTGCGCTCTGCCAATACGCAGTATATCAGTGTTGCAATTTTCCATAGTTGACTTTTGTTCAATGTCCAATCGGAGTTCATTTGACCAGTGGTTGTGTACTGCTTTTTTTGTCATTAATTTCCATTCAGACCGTGAGATATTTGATTGTGTTAAATCATTCACAGATGGTAGGCGGTAACGTTCTAAAGTTTGTGAAACTGTTGCGAAGAAACTGTCCGGTATATAGTCTTTGAACAGGGTCTGCCTACTAGCTACTTCACGTAATACAGAGTTATTCCCTTTTGTGGCTGCAAATATCAGTGAAAGCTGCCTTTTGTGTATTTCAGCCTCTAGTGGAGCTGCACCTACGAGTAGAAGAACTGCAGAGCGTGATGTTCTTAGTGGCAAAGACTGAATATTCCGTAGAGTGTCTGTATGAAATTTACTGAGCTTCGATAGTTGGTATTGTTTGAGAGGTAACACTTCTGTACTATATAGGAGCCTTGGGAGGACGTACATCTGATAGATACGGTAGCTTGTAGTTGGATTCAGGCCGTTGGAACCGTGTACTCCAGACTTCATCAGCGAGTAGAGAGTTCTACGAGCGACACTTATTCTATGATCAATGTTAATGTTGTTTTCGTTTTTCGCACACCGGACTAATCCTAGATGTGTAGCTGTTGGTTCGATAGGTAGATCTGAAGTTCCTAGAAACCAGTCTGTAGATAAGGATTTTGTCTGAGTTGTTGGTATTCTAGTGATAGCGATACTCTTATTTGGATGAATAATATACCGATGTTCCTGGGAATATGCGTAGGCTATATTTAGCATAGACTGAAACTCGCTGGCGTCTTCTGACATTAGTAGAACGTCGTCGGCGACTGTCGGGCACCCTACGTATGTTGTACCGATTCTCTTTCCTAGAGAGTGTTGCTCGAGGTCCGTTAAAAGACTATTAATATATAGCTTGTATAAACTAGTAGAGAGAAGACCGCCCTGTCTAACGCCCTGCTTAATGGGAAAACTGCTGCTAATGTCACCTTGCCATTTCACCTTGGCTGAGAGTCCGGTATACATTGAGTTTACTGTTGACCAGAGTGCTCCGGTGATACCTTGTGAGTATAGCTTGTTGAGTAGAATTCTGTGATGCACAACATCAAATGCTTTCTGAGTGTCAAGTGTGGCAATAAATAGAGGTCTTCCATCTCGTTTGGCGTCTACGATTGCTTCTGATACTAGAAGTGATGCCATAGTTGGGGATAAGCCCTTAGTAAAGCCATATTGTAGTTCGGATTGGTTTGCATTGGCGTCGCTAATACGATTCAGTAGAGCCGCCTCGAAGAGCTTTCCAAATATACTGGATACGGTTATACCACGGTAATTGTCCATGTAGCTACTATCTTTTCCCTTCTTGTGGATAGGGTTTATCAGCCCTGATTTAAATACGTTCGGGATCTGTCCAGTTGCTAGGATTTTGTTGAATATTTTGGTGATACACGGTATTATCGATGCTCCTGCATATTTGAAATGTTCGGCAGATATGTGAGATTCGTCAGGCGACTTCCCAGAATTCAGTACTCGGATGCTTTGCTGTATTTCATGTTCTGTGAACGGTTTGTTTGGTTCATTGTTGTTGTTGTTGTTTATGTCTATCAGAGCTTCATATTGTAGATCATTGAGGGTTAACATGTCATGCTCGAAATTTGGATGGTCCTTTGGTACTGCGAGGTCCTCGTAATATAATGCGAAGGCGCTACGCTGAGCATCTGGGTCTGTTAGTTCGGATCCATTAACATTCAAAGTACATGACTGTGTTTGTTTCGAGCTCCTGGCTCTACGAATAAGCTGGTGAAACAACTTGTCTGTTGGTCGTTGCATAATCTCTAAGTAGAGGTTATCCCTGGCAGTTGCAAAATCCTGTCTCTGCTGTCGTCTCAGGTTATATTTGGCTTCTTTTCGTTGGGTTGAGAGGGGATGTTCTGGATCTGGTCTACCTGCATTCTTCCACAGGTAATGGTATTGCTTACTTGTTGACATTAACTGGCGGGTCTTGGGGGATAGTTTGAAACTATGTCCTTTCAGCTTTATAACCCTGTTTGGCACAGACTGTTTGCTCACTTTCAGAAGGAGAATTGTTAAAAGTTCCACTGCTTTTTCCGGATTGTGTTCAGTGATATTGGGGTCTAGCTGGTCTGTGATTGCCGATTCATAACTATCAAAGTCCGCTTTATCCCAATGAAATTTGTGGATACAGGGTAATTGTGTTTTCATGTTCGTTGTTGGTTGATCAATACAGATATCTATAGTTGTTTTGACCTGTACATGCGTCGATAAATTTAAAGCAGATTTTTCCACCACTTCTGTGTGTTGCACTAAACTCTCTTCTGTTGAGAAAATATAGTCAATTTGTGAACTACTGCCGCCATAACCGTGAAATGTACTATTCTCCTTCATGTTCGGACCTATTCTAAGGTAGTGCTCCGTGACGAACTGTTTCAACAATTTATCGTGCGCGTTCTTGCGTGATGCCAGGAGAGAGCCATTAAAGTCGCCGCAAATAATTATTTTATGTGTTGTTGAATAAATGTCTATAATATTATGAATAATATCCAAATGTTCTGCAAACTTTTCAACTGACGCGCTGCCAAATGTTGGCATATATGTATTAACTATGCATAAAGGACGTTCCGCTGTGGTTACTTCTAAAGCTTGGATTCTTTCATTTCCGTCTGGAAGTTTTTTAACATGTTTGGAGATTTCCGCTGGCCATAATAGTGCTACTCCTGCTTTGCCTCGTGGGGCCTGATAACCAGATAAATTGTCATTCATATCGTCACATCGCACAAATGCATTATAGGTGGGAACTATGTTTTCAACAGTATCTTCTTCGAATGTCCAGAGCCATGTTTCTTGCAGAGCTATAATATTATTTCCATTTGCAAGTTGAATGAGAGATGATGCGTTGCCTTTTACGCCTTCAATATTATAAGATATTATGTCTATATTCTTGTTGATTCTGTTACTAGGTTTATCAGACTGTCTGGTGGTTCGTGCGAGAGGCTCGGAATGCATAAAAAAGACTGTTGGTTTCTTTTTAGTTCGGGGGTACCCTCTTGAGTTCTAACGTTATTCACGCCATCAGTAGGCTGGGTGTTTAATGGCTCATCCAACATATCTGTTGAAGTAACATTTGAGTTAGGGTCCGTTGATTCTTGCTCAGAGATTACTTTTGTTGCTGTGATAGTTACATCTACCGCAGTATATTCAATGTTGTTGTTGTTGTTGTTTTGAGTACAACTATGTGGTTCCACATGTTGAGCATGATTTGGAGTTTTTGGTAGACTACTTCTATCAGGGGTGACTGTGAGATCTATCATAGTTCCTGTGGTATTGGGGTTTTGGTCCGGCGCTAGATTAGTAAGGCCGTTTGTTCGATATGTTGGGTTGGCTGTCCTATTTCGTCCGTAAACCATATGTCTTCCACCGTTAGGCTGTGGTCGCTGTTGCTGCGATGGGTTTCGCTTCATTATTGGCCGGTTTCGGTAGTTTGGTGCATTTTGTGTGCTTCCGGGCATCTGGTTGTTCATTTTATTGGCGTGCTCTGTATGATGCTGCTTCTGCACATGCTGCATTGGATGAAACATTGGTCCACATTGCATCTGAGCGTACGGTGGTTGTTGTACATGTAGGTTAGGTGTAATAGGCGCACCTGGGTGAAAACCGTGAGAGTACATAGTAGGTTGGTTTGGATAACCATAATGTCCATGGTTAAAATTTGTATGACTATTCATGTTGTGTAGGCTGGATATATGTTGCTGGTTCTGCAGAGCCTGGATCATAGTCGCTTGATGTTGTAGTTGGAGGTGGAGCTGTGAAGTATTATTAGTGAAGGCACACATGTTTTGCATCATACCAAATTCAAGCTGCCTAATTCTCGCATCAAATGTTTGGGCTTCAAGCTGTCGGAGTTTTTCTATATCAATTGTGTTGTGAACTGGCTGATATGTTGTATTGGTAACTTGTTCAGTAGGACTATTTCCAACCGGATCAATATTATCCTTTTTCAGTAAAGTGTCAATAGTTTTTTGTAGAGAGTTCATTTTCCTTTCTAGGGCCACAATATAAGTTGCCTGATCAGAGTCCAAAGAAGTATTTTCTTTAGATTGCTTGCTTGCACCAGATGAAGCTGTTTTTGCTCTCTTAGTAGACTTATTTGTAGTTAAGATAGGTGTAGTTGTACTTTCGGTTGGCAATTCAAGGTTACAAAGATTAATATTGTCTTTAACAATGTGATTTGTACGAGAGTACGTGTTGACATTCGGTGGTTGTAATCTAGGTGAGGAATTATAACCAGAAGTTGTACTGGGTGTGGACTGGCAGTCAGTATCGGTTGTTATTACTTCAGTGCTGGGCCTTTCGTGGTGTAGGCTACTACTACTTTGTGACAATGACGGATGTTCTGGTGTTGTTCGAGTAGGGATCCTTTGTACAGGAGAGGATGGCAAGTGGCTGTCACCTGTGCCAGATTGGGTTGGCAGAATAGGCTGCAAAGCCGTATTGGTTTGTGTCGGACCATAAAGTACGTTATCGTTACAGCATTTGCATATAAACGGGGAATTGCCCCTGATTTTCTTGACATCTTCATTAGAGAGCCCTGCACACTGAAAGTGGAACCAGTCATTACACTCTTCACAAGCGATAGTTTCTGAGCCCGCCTCCAGGTCACAAACTGGACAGATAAATTCTGGCGCGGAGTTTTCTTCGGTCTGATTTGCTGTAGGTATTACTATAGCTACTTCAGTTGATGTGGTAGGTATTTCTTGAGATTCTTGAACTTTCGAGGGTAATACACCGGTATTCTGTACTGCATGGTTGATTGTGGAACCAATATGGCTGTTTGCGACATCTAAAATGCTACAGTGTTGCTCCAACTGAGAGTTTAAAATAGGTAAAATATTGTCTATAAATAGATCAACTTTGCTGCCATTAACCATAATGTTTGAAGTGGTATTATAAAAGTTAATAGTAAGTTTAGTCTGAGAACCTGGTAGACCATCTCTTTTCTTGTTTACAAGTTTCAACCGTAATTCTACAGAGTCACCATTTTGATCAACCGCAACTTCCTCACTACTTACAAAACTGGATAAACAGTCGATCTGAAGGGCATCAATGGTAATATATTTAGCCAATTCATACGCGGCAGTACTGAGTTTCAAGATAAGATTCTTTCCTGGTTTGAGTTCAACGGACAAATGTTCGCGCAGACATCCTGCCAACTTTTTCTGTAAAGCGTTTTGTTTTCTCAGGGTATATTGTTTGGTTTCGCAGAAAACGGTTTGGGTGCGGGACGTATCAGTTGACGAGTTGGCAACGGGGACTTGTTTATGGTGATCCAATATTTGTGGAGGTCTTCTTGTAGCGAGGTTTCGCGTTCCATTTGGACGGGGTGGTGTGTTCCCAGTGGCCCCTGCATCGTGCCTCTGGTGGCGGCTGGTACGGATCTGTAGCATCTTACAGGCTTTCTCAGCACTAACAGCCTTCTGGCTAAGTGTACTGGTG
>JBEVXT010000770.1:0-4780 GCA_040505955.1 Sedimenticola sp.
CTGACCATAAAACCAATAAATCAAAGAGTTACCCAACAGACCTCACTTTAATCCGAAACAGGGCGAATAATATGGGGTTTGCCTGCCGCTCTTTTCGTCGTAATATAGTCACCGTTTTTCCGAAAACCAAACCCGGAAGTAACTGTTCAGCACCACAAAGAAATCGCTGGTAACTGTTCAGATTGCTCCTGAAATTCGTCAGTTCAAAGCGAAAAATGTGAGTTTACATGGCTAAATGATCATTTTTTAACGCAGAAATGGCGGATTTCAGGGGTGAGCTGAATAGTTACACCCGGAACTGGATAAAATAATAGCATCCGGCCCCGTTACCCGAGTAGTCATTGAGCACCGTTTGAGACATGCGCATCGGCTCCTATCAACTTGATAACAACCTGATTGCCGCCCCTATGGCGGGTGTCACTGATCGCCCGTTCCGTATGCTCTGCCGCAGGCTGGGAGCGGGGATGGCGGTATCGGAGATGGTCGCCTCGAACTCCGCCCTGCGATCCACCCCCAAGACCTTGCGGCGCCTCGATTTCACCGGTGAATCCGGCCCGGTATCGGTACAGATAGTCGGCGCAGACCCCGAGACGATGGCACAGGCTGCCCGGTTCAATGTTGAGCGTGGCGCCCAAATCATCGACATCAATATGGGCTGCCCGGCAAAAAAAGTGTGCAAAGTAGCAGCAGGCTCAGCGCTGATGAAGGCACCGCAGCAGGTAGAGAAAATTCTTCATGCGGTAGTGCAGGCGGTCGATGTTCCGGTGACACTGAAGATCCGCACCGGCTGGAGCCCCCAGGAGCGAAATGCCCTGAGCATCGCCCATATCGCCGAGGCAGCAGGCATTCAGGCGCTGGCGGTCCACGGCCGCACCCGTAGCTGTGGCTTCTCGGGAGATGCGGAGTACGACACCATTCGTGAGATCAAAGAGAACATCTCCATCCCGGTGATTGCCAACGGCGACATCACCAGCCCGGAGAAGGCAAAACAGGTGTTGCAACTGACCGGCGCCGACGGACTGATGATCGGCCGTGCAGCGCAAGGAAGGCCGTGGATTTTCCGCGAGATATCCCACTACCTGGAGAGCGGCGAACTGCTTGCCACCCCCTCCCCGGCGTGGATAAGCGGGATACTTGCCGAGCATCTGGAAAACCTCTACAGCTTTTATGGTGAGACCCAGGGCATCAAGGTGGCGCGTAAACATATTGCTTGGTACAGCAAACGCCTCCCCGGTGGCCCCGCCTTCAGGAAAGCGGTCAACCAAAGCGTCAGCGCAGCTCACCAGCTCTCTCTGATCCAGGATTTTTTTGAGCGCCCCACCGCCGGTGAAGTACAGGCGGCATGAGACACAGGGAATCAACAGTGGAAATATCCATTTCATGACATTGACGAGTCGAAAGAAACAGGAGCACGAGCCACTGAGTGAGTGCGTTCGCCAGGCGCTGGCCAGCTATTTTGAGCAGCTCAACGGCCATAAGGCAGCTAACGTCTACCACATGGTGCTTGCTGAGGTGGAGAAGCCGATGCTGGAGACGGTAATGCATCAGGCCGAGGGCAATCAGACACGGGCAGCGGAGATTCTCGGTATCAGCCGCAGCACCCTGCGTAAAAAACTGGCCCACTACAAGCTCGACTGACACACAACAGCGTCCACCTGATTCATTATCATTAATCAGAACAACCCTCTATCCAAAACATCACCGAAAAGGCAGAAACATGGCAGCCATAACCCGAGCCCTTATCAGCGTATCCGACAAAACGGGAATCGTTGATTTTGCCCGCGAACTGCAACAGCGCGGCGTAGAGATCCTATCCACCGGCGGCACCGCCCGCCTGCTCTCTAAAAGTCAGGTGCCAGTCACCGAAGTATCGGAGCATACCGGCTTTCCGGAGATGATGGACGGGCGCGTCAAAACCCTTCACCCGAAGATCCATGGCGGTATTCTCGGCCGTCGCGGCACCGATGATCAGGTGATGGCGGACAACGGCATCACTCCCATCGATATCATTGTGGTCAACCTCTACCCCTTCGAACAGACCGTGGCCAATCCCGATTGTGACTTGCCCACAGCTATTGAAAATATCGATATCGGCGGCCCGACCATGCTGCGGGCGGCGGCAAAAAACCACGCTGATGTCACCGTGGTGGTGGATGCAGCGGACTACTCCCGGGTGCTGCAGGAGATGGATGCGAACGCAGGCGCCGTCACCGACGCCACTCGCTTTGATCTGGCGGTAAAGACCTTCGAGCACACCGCCAGCTATGACGGTGCCATCGCCAACTATCTTGGAGCGAGACTCGGCGAAGGGGCCGATGACTTCCCGCGCACTATCAACCTGCAGTATCGACAGGTGCAAACCATGCGCTACGGTGAGAATCCCCACCAGAAAGCGGCCTTCTTTGTCGAGCGCGATCAACCGGAGGTGTGTATCTCCACCGCTAAGCAGTTGCAGGGCAAGGAGCTCTCCTACAACAACATCGGCGATACCGACGCCGCCCTGGAGTGTGTCAAACAGTTCAGCGAGGGATCGGCCTGCGTCATCGTCAAACACGCCAACCCCTGCGGCGTGGCCATCGGCTCGTCACTGCTGGACGCCTATGACCGCGCCTTCAGCACCGATCCCGAATCTGCATTCGGCGGCATCATCGCCTTCAATCAGGAGCTTGACGCAGCAACCGCCCAAGCCATTATCGACCGCCAGTTTGTCGAGGTGATCATCGCTCCCTATGTATCTGCAGAGGCCGGTGAAGTGCTTGCCGCGAAAAAGAATGTGCGCCTGCTCACCTGCGGTGAGTGGAGCAGTGAATCGATACACCGTCTCGACTTCAAGCGTGTCAACGGCGGCCTACTGGTACAGGGCGCCGACCTGCAGCTGGCCAACGACATCAGTGTAGTGACCAAACGCACCCCCACCGATCAGGAGATGGCGGATCTGCTCTTCACTTGGCGGGTGGCCAAGTTCGTTAAATCCAACGCCATTGTCTACGGCAAGAACAACATGACCATCGGTGTCGGCGCCGGTCAGATGAGCCGAATCAACTCCGCCCGTATCGCTGGCATCAAGGCGGAACATGCCGGACTGGAAGTACCTGGATCGGTGATGGCATCCGACGCCTTCTTCCCCTTTCGTGACGGCCTCGACAGTGCTGCCAAAGCAGGTATCCGCGCCGTGATTCAGCCAGGGGGCTCAATGCGTGACGAAGAGGTTATCAGCGCCGCCGATGAACACGATATCGCCATGGTGTTCACCGGTATGCGCCACTTCCGCCACTGAGTTCGGGTGGGAAAAGCAGGACGCAGAGTACGCGGAGGAGCACAGAGAGCGCGGAGAAAAGCTTTGTGCATTTCCAAAAACTGTAGGAGCGGCTTCAGCCGCTCCTAACATCACATGAGTGACAATCGAGCCGATGAATATCGACTTCATCATCAAGCATCTGCATGAATAAAATCCATCCGACAGCCATTATTGAGAGCGGGGCCGAGATCCATGATTCGGTGGAGGTTGGTCCCTACTCCATCATCGAGAGTGACGTCATCCTCGGTGAGGGGTGTCGTATTGAGAGCGGCGTGCGCATTTTCAGCGGCACCCGCATGGGCAGGCGCAACCGTGTCTGCCACGGCGCAACCCTCGGCTGCGAACCCCACGATCTCGATTTCACACCGGAGAGGAGCAGACCCCTGGTGATCGGTGACGACAACCTCTTCAAGGAGGGTGTCAACATCAGCCGCGGGGTAAAGACTGCAGAGGGCACCGTCGTTGGCAACGGCAACTACTTCATGAGCGGCTTTCACGCAGGGCATGACTGCCGCCTGGGAAACCATAACGTCTACGGTTCCAACAGCGTCCTCGCCGGCCATGTGGAGATGGGAGACCATATCTTCCTCTCCGGCGTGGCGGCGGTTCACCAGTTCTGCTTTGTCGGAGATTATGCAATGATCGCCGGCTGCGCCAAGGTGGTGAAGGATATCCCCCCCTACACCACCGGCGACGGCAACCCGGCCAGGATTATTGGTCTCAACAGCATCGGGCTACGCCGCGCCGGTATGACCGCAGGCGTACGCTCCGCCATCAAGCGGGCCTATCGGGTAATCTATCAGTCTGAACTCAACACCAGCCAGGCGCTGGAGCAGCTGAAGGGGGAGCAACAGATAGAAGAGGTGGAGAGGATCATCCGCTTCTTTGAACAGAGCAGCCGGGGTGTCACAGACCATCGCTGATGGCTAGGTGGCAATTGGGCCGGAAATGAACGCGAATGCAATAATGTCAAATAACTGTTCAAATGATTGATGTGGTGAGCTTGCAAACCGCATCACTCGAATAGCAATGAACCCCCCTGTGTACCGGTGGGGAACAGATACCTGAATGGTTACAATATCGGTATCTATTCAGCACATCCGTTCCATCTGGCACTGACATAACGTTGTAACCATTTCCGTTTATTCGCGGCTAATAGTATTTCAAGTTTAAAGGCATAACCAAAATGAATATCCTGATCATTGGCAGCGGCGGGCGTGAGCATGCCCTCGGCTGGAAAGCGGCCCAATCCCCCCTTGCGGAGAGCGTTTTTATTGCTCCCGGCAATGCCGGTACGGCCAGAGAAGCGGGGTTGGAAAATATTGATATCGCAGTGGACGATATCGAAACCCTGGTCGCCTTTGCCAAGGAGAAGAGCATCGGACTGACCGTCGTCGGGCCGGAGGTTCCCCTGGTGATCGGTGTAGTCGACGCTTTCACGGCAGCAGAACTCAAGTGCTTTGGCCCCACCAGGGGAGCGGC
>JBEVXT010000771.1:0-3926 GCA_040505955.1 Sedimenticola sp.
TCGCTGTCCACTCCTGCAGCGCTTCGATGATCGCCTTTGCCTGCTTGGCGCTGGAGATATTGAACTTTGATTTTGGCATGAATTCGCCGTTACGTTTCTGGTAGCGGCGAATGCTGTACTTGTCCGCGCTGTACTCCTCTTTGGAACGGTTCCACTCCTGGTATCGATACATGACGGTGGACCAGGCGCCCTTGGTCAGGACGACCTTATCCAGCTCCTTGACTACATCGGTGCCGTCTTCGCTGTAGTTGATGGTGAGTTCGTCAACAGTGGTTGCCATGAGGCTTATCCTTCTATGTTCAGTGATGGGCGTAATAGTGCTGCAAGTTATCAGAAGCGAAGTGTGCCGTCACTACTCTTGTGCGGTTACCGAGGGGGTTGCCCCGTTACGAAGCAGCAGGCGGCCTATACTCCCCTCCTGTAGGTGCTCTGCCAGATCCAGAGGTCGCAAGCCCTGGTTGTTTTCGCTATTGACGCTGGCGCCATTGGCAATCAGGAACTTCACCAGTACTCGTTGCTGCTTGCTGATTGCCCGCATCAATGGTGTATTTCCATCGCTGTCCCGGTGGTCGATATTCACTCCCCACTTGAGCAGCAAGGGGATGATGTCACGATCAGCCACCCCCTCTTCGATCACCGCATCCAGAAGTCTGTCCGGCGCCATCTCGGCACCCAGCTTTACCAGCAGTTCCGCCACCTGCGTCCGCCCAGCGAGTACTGCATAGTAGAGCGGAGAGTGTCCGTCACGATCATCTGCATTGAGATCCGCCCCACTCTCAACCAGCAGTTTGGTGATGACATACCGTCCCTTGCCGGCAGCGACATGCAGTGGGCGACGGCCATCCACATCCATGCCGTTGATGTCGGTTTTCCAGGCGATGTGCCGCTCAATCTGATCGATATCTCCACGCTGGATGGCTGGGTATAGATCGATCGTGGGACGATCCGGCTCACCGCATGCCGTCAGTAGTGAGAGGAACAGTATGGCAAGTATCGACAGCCGGTAATTTGTCTGCAAGGATTCACTCCTGGGTAGTGTTGTCGCTTTATAACATAGCCTCATTTTAGGCTGCATGGTATGGTACGACGCCATGTTTTTAAAAATATTATTAACCACTCTAGTGATAGCGGGTGCACTGATGTATGTCCGGCTGCGCAAGCAGAAGGGCATGCAGCCACAACCGCTTTCCGCTCTCTCTCCTCCTAATGAAACGGCCTCTTCGAGTCTGGTGAAAATCGCCGCTGTTGTCTCCGTTATTTTGATGCTGCTGGGAGCCGCCGCTTACCTCTATTTTCAATGGCAGGATAACTACCAGGTGGTGGTGGTCCGGGTGGTTGACGCTCGCACCGGCAATGAAACACTCTATCACGCTTACAAGGGTGATATTGAGGCGCGGGGGCTTGTTACCACCGATGGGCGCCGGATCTCCCTTGCCGAGGTGGATCGCATGGAGATAGGGGGTGGATTAACGGCGAATTGAGCGCGAATTTCTGCAGTTGGGAAATAGGCTGAGTTTGAAGGTGGCCGATTCCTATCAGCTGAGATGAGCAGGCTGCCCATGTTGTTGGCGAGATTGCTCGTTCAGCACGGTTATAACCTCAAAGAGTCGTTCAGCTACAAGCGGGCAAACAGGATTCTCTGCCTGACAGGTGATGATATTGCCGTCCGTTGTTTTTGCTCAGGTCGGCGCCTGGGAAAGCAAACCCGTGATCTGCTCTGCTGAGACATTGCCATAGACCTCAATGGCATGGTCGACGGCCTCTTCAACCTGTTTGCTTATCTTCGCGGAAAGCGCCACTGCCTGGTCGGCGTTTTCCACTGTCACTCCACTGCTGTTGGGGCGTGGATTGCTCAGTACTTCACCGGCGCGGCTGATACCGGCGCTATCCTCCTGGTTTACCCGCTCTGGAGCCTGCTCTGACGTAGCCTCTCTTTCACCATGCTTCAACTCTGCTATGCCATTGTCGGCGGTTCGGTTGCGATCAGTGATCGATGCTGCGATTTTGTCACTTGAGATAGGGTCTACCATCTTTAAATCCTCCACAAGCGCCGACCATCCGACGCTTGGCATAAAAACACACCTACTAACAGTTAAGCAAAGGAAGCGTGGGAATACCACCTAATATGATGAAAAACTCAGAAATAAGCAGAATGGGAATATATTTACCTAATCACACATAAAACTCAGGCGTAGGAGCGAACTTGTTGGCGAAGAGCACATTTCGTAGTCCATCGCGAACAAGTTCGCTCCTACAACACCTCTGTTCTACCATAAATGTGGTTTTCAGGGTTTGGGTGCAGTGTCTGTTTAAGGATAAAAAGACACAAAATACTGCACCTCATGTCACGGACTTTTTGAGAAGTTACTGCAAATGCTTATTTTTTAACTCAGAAACGATGAGTTTCAGGGGTGAGGTGAATAATTTCATCAGGTACACCTAAGCGTCGAAATCATCCAGCTTCAGCCCACTGATATCGGGAATTTCCGCAGGCTCAGGCTCGATATGACAATCCTCAAGGCTTCCCGAGTTTGCCGGGTTGAGGCTGAGCCCGTGGGTATCGATATCTGCTGTGGCGGGGGGTGGCGTCATGTCGAGTTCACTACCGGTGGGAGCAAGGGTGATGCGACTGGTATCGGGAATGTCAGCAGGCTCTTTTTCAACTGCGCAATCGGCAAGGGTTCCCGTGTGTGGCGGCAGTAGCGACATCTCCCCGGTCTCTGAGGGTAAAGGCTGTTTCTCAACGGCTGTGCCGGTGCAGGGTCGGATATCCACAAGAGCGCCCGCATCACGAAAGGCGACGCGGTATTTGATGGCAGTCTCCTGATCTATCCCCCCTTTAACCCTTACCGGTGTGCCGGAGAAGAGCCTGTTCAGCATCGCTTCATCGGCTTTGAACATCCGCGCAAGATTACCGCGTACCTCCTCCGCATCCAGGCCCTCCATCAACTTCCCTGAGTAGAATAGGTCGTACAGTGGTTCAGGCATGGTGGTTCCTTATTCGGTGGTCATGCAAAGTATGCCCCTGAAGCTCATTTTCTTTTGTAACTATTCAGCTTACCCCTGAAATCCGCCATTTCTGCGTTAAAAAATGATCATTTAGCCATGTAAACTCACATTTTTCGCCTTGAACTGACGAATTTCAGGGGCAATCTGAACAGTTACCGGCGATTTCTTTGCGGTGCTGAATAGTTACTTTATTTTTTAATCCAGAGCCTGAATAGCGCTCTTGATTGACTCTTCGACATAATAGTAGAAGAAGGCGGGTGTGGTATAGCCAATGATACGGTTGCTCAGTTCGCGCCCTTCCGATGAGAGGAACAGTAGTGTGGGGGTAAGGTCGGCATTGTATTCAACCGCAAGATCAATACCGCTGCGTTTTGCCCCGGCAAAATCAGTCAACTCCACGCCGGGGTCGATTGATAGCTCCCGAATCATTAGCTGATCCTTAAAGTCACCCCCCAAGAGCATGGGTCGGATGACATCACGCTTGATATCCTCGCAGAAGGGACAAAACTCCTGGGATACCATCATCATAATCACTCTCTTTTCACGCTCGGCAGTTACCCCGTCCGCCGCCAGATTGGATGCCGCCGTCACCATCACCTGGGGCAGATCCTCTCCATCATCATCTTCATCTTCATCGCCTGTTTGTGCAGCAAGGGAGATACTGAGCAGCATCAGTAGGATAAAAAGTGGTTTTGACAAAAGTGTTTTCATTATTGTTTATCTATCCTTTGCCCTGCACCCCGGCAAGAACGCACTTTACGCCGTTCAACTGCGGGTTCCAGGTTAGTAGGTATCGCTGAATCCGTTATTATTATCATGTTGATAGAACACTAGTGCTCAGATTACCTGTTTCAGCCGGATTATGGAATGGTGCCGCTGATTGAATGAACAGCTCAGCTATCGTTGACGATTTTAAG
>JBEVXT010000772.1:0-1664 GCA_040505955.1 Sedimenticola sp.
TTTGTAAAATCTATTTTATCCCCCATGTTAAATTCCCACAAGCCATGGGCGGAAAATCATTTGTTTGTCATAAATTCAATACTTGGTGAAATTTCGTCAAATACAAAAATGGGGAGGGTTACATTGTTGTCACTATTGATAATTAATGTACTTATATATATATTTTTTTTTTAATTTAATGTGTTTAATACCCCAAAGTTGGTCTGCAGAAAAAGTGAAACAGACAATAGTCACAATGTTTGTTTACGTCCAAAAAGTACAGAAATATACTACAGCTTGAAAATGACGTCATATCAATACCACATGATCATACTATTCATAACGGGCATAACACTACTAAAATTGACACGACAAGCGTTAACTTTACTATGCAACTCGGATTGCATATAACCCCTTATACAACAGAGCTGCATGGAACGTGTTTGGACGTTCACTAATGGCACAAAACTCTAGCTCGGGCGACACATATTGTATGGGTTTACCACGACAAAAACTTCATAGGATCCGTTGTGAGCGAGGGTTTAGTGTGACAATATATTGCATATATTACAGTGAAGCATTATTAGTGTAGTGTCTAGCATGATGATAACCATGGTAACGATTAAATTGTTTGAGAAAATAACCTGTTGTTGTGTTTCATTTATCATGTTTATTGGACAGTTGTGCCATTTTATTGTACCACCTTCACCCAGATTGGAGAAGTTGTCCCCGTGATATTAGGAGCACTAGACATTGTATGGCTGAGGGTGGTACAAATAGCGTAGAGCACGGTTGTCCGCCTGTATGATCGATAATCCGCTCGCTAAAACTCGCGGATTATCTCCTCGTACATGCGGACAAACCGTGCTCTACGCTATACTTGTACCAGCTTTACCAAGATTGTAGAAGTTGTCCCCGTGATATTAGAAGTAGACATTGTATGGATACGATGGTGGTACAACTAACGTAGAGCACGGCTGTCTTCTAAAGTTCGTGGATTATCTCCTCGTACAGGCGGACAAACCGTGCTATAAGCTATACTTATCAGCTGGCGGCTAATTTTAGCAAATGTACGATTTTACTCGTATTGACATCAGCAACTAATATATCGCTACAAAAATGACAAAATGCCGTATATATATACATACAAGTATTAATATGTTACAGCATGAGAAAATCGGGATTAATGACTTCGCTACGAAGGCTTCCCTGGCTGAATGGTTAATAATGTAAACCCTGATCAGACCGCAGTTGCGCATGCTGATCTGGGTCTACCCTGGTCACATAGGCTATAAGCCACATTTTGTCATGGTGCTTCACACTTATGTACATTCGATATTTTGTCATTTTGGTAGCGATATAATATTATGCTCTAATCCGAAGGAGTGCAGATGGGGCTATGTCGGTGATAAATATTGTAAGGTCATTTCGTTGGTCGAAATACAACTTCATCACTTGTTACATCAAGTCGACTTAAATATCACGTCATGTCAATATAACGTGAAACTATGTCGACATGTTTACATAAAGTATATCTACGTGTTGAGATAAACTATCACGTTATGTCGACATGTTGAGATAAAATATCAGGTTATATCGACATGTTGCGATAAACTATCACGTGATGTCGACATGTTGAGATAAATATCACGTTATGTCGACATGCTGAGAAAAAATATCACGCT
>JBEVXT010000772.1:1764-4757 GCA_040505955.1 Sedimenticola sp.
CACTAGTAAATAATTGTATAATATTGACATGTCGTGATAAACTATCACGTTATGTCGGCATGTTCAGGTAAAATAGAAATCAATATTCCTAGAGAGGTCGAAGAATATTTATAAAAATATACATGTACGTATATGAAACAAGTGAAGAACGCCATACGAAATGTATCGCGAGTGCGTACACGGGTAATCGCAGAGTCTTTAACAGGCACAGAGTGCACTCCACGCCTAGCAGTGTACGGTCCCACAGAAAAAACAGAAAGACGCACAAGAACGTAGAGACCTCAGAATAAAGCCACTAATACCATACAGAACGTAACCACAAATGTAATCCAGCGAAAACCCCAGCTAGTAAAATTAAAATACACACACAAGACGAGACAATGGAACACGACCACATGCAAGGTCGCCGACGAGGGGACCCCGATTCCCGCCACAACACTTTAGAAACTAGCGTCGGAAAACCTATGATCCCACTACCTACGATTGCCCGGCAGTTGGCTACGAACGCCAGGCTTTAAACAACTGCGAGTGCCGAAGCCAGCAGTATACATGGTATACGAATTGCTAGTTACGCATTTTGCCCCGGTTCGAGTTTAGAAATGGGCCAGGCTCTGAGAAAACTGCACAATTGGTTGTCCGAAATTGGCCGAAAATGCGTTACAAAAATAACCATATATTTCGTAAATGATGTCGAAAGTTGTCGAAAATTACAGAGCATATGCGGAATTTAATTCCGCTTAAGTTCTGTATTTGTTGTCAACTTTCGATGTCATTTACGGACAATATAACGTTTCATCGATTTCATTTACGGCGATATACGTCAGTGCGATAAGGGTAGAAATGTCATAGCCTGGCTCAACTGTAATACTAAAAAAACACTGACTGCCACGGGTCCCCAAATGGACCTAAAATTAAAGGTTAGACAATATATGGATTTTAGTAATATAAATTTCTGTTTTAAACAAGGTCAAAAATAACTCTATTACCGGACAATTCCAAACACCGACACTTGCAATAATACTGCCGACCGAATCATGGCGACAAGGGTACCGACTTGACTTGGAACGGTCAGTGGGGAAAATAAAACAACCACTGGTGGGTTAAACGGGTTTATTGGGATCCCAAACCTTCCGCTTTCCCTGCCACCATGTTCCTACCAGACACACACATGCCGACGATGCATGACGATTATCAGAAATAAATGGACTTAAGATTGCAGAGATATAATTACTTAACAAATTTTAATGCAAGTTTTGTAAAAACTTTAAAGCCAATTTCAAAGTCATTTGACCTTGACCTTGGCCATGCGGGCCCCATGGGTGGGCTATAGAATGAAATTATAGACCTAGATAAACAAGCATGTGAAGTTTCAGGCCTATTTATTTGTTATTGTACATGTACTTATGATTACAGAGATATAAGTACTTAAAAAGTTAACGCAAATGCCGGACGCACGGACGCACGCCAATAGCGGCGACTATATATCGCGCTGATCGCTCTTCAAGCGGGAGCGATAAAAAGCATGAAAAGTATGTCTATTTTATATATGAAGTCCGGTAAAAGGGTTTTGGAACTAATGTTCTGCCAGTCCCATCTGGGTGGAGGCTAAAATTACTGTTCACTTGGTGAGATCTAAGGGCCATGTTGTGTAATATACCACAATATGTTGAACCTGCGGCAATGTGGTGGATTTGTCTCACGTCTGTCATCTGCGGAACTCGTAAATATCACCGGTTGTCGGGGCAAAGTTTTTCGCTTTGCCGAGGTAGCCGTGAGGGTATAGGCGTTTGTCCGTATATGGCTAGGCGATAAGGTTCCGCAGTCTGTCGTGGGTACGAGTCCCACCAAGCCCGGTTTGATACTATGTTTTCTCTATTAGCGGCGACTGGCTACACTCAATTATTTTTACTTTTCTATCTTTCTTACAATGAAACACAATTTGGTAGCACTTGAGAATTATATCCATTGGATATGATACTCAAGGGTCGCCGATATGAATTTGTATAAGTCGTATGACTTGTTTTCAAATCATAACCTGTTGTTTATTGCTTTGTATATATATATATTGTAAATTTCTGAAATAAAATATTGTTTAAACCAAGGGTCGCCGAACTCGAGAGAATATAATATAATGCCCTGGTTACATATTCACGACCTTACACTACGACGTATCACTCGTAAGAGTCCGTAGTGAGCTCCTGGTACATGTTAAAAATTTGCCAGTACTCGTGTGACATCGTAGTAAGCTCGCAGTGTACGCGGAGTGGATCGTAGTGTATTTGTATACATCGTACTATACACGTATTAAACAAGCCGGTGTGTCATCTGTCACGTGATTACACAGACAGGTGACGTCAACACTATATACTGCTATTCTGCATGTGAAGCTTTATGTGCATGCTCTGGAAAAATCACCCTAATCACATTGCCTATTTCGTCGAAAATGATTTTGAAAATACGCGTATGTCATATTTTCCGTAACTGACTGGAACATTTGCACGAAATAGCTTTAAAAACGCTATAAAATTCATGGTACTGTTCTATGTCATTTACGGAAAAAATCATTATCGGCGAAATCAAAATAGGTTTGCACATCTACTCATCATAAGGAAGCCACATACCAAGTTTCAGCTCTCTACCTATGACGGTTTCAAAGTTTTACGAGTTACAAGGTTTGTGACGGACGGACGGATGGGACGGACGGACAAGGGTACCACTATATGCCCCCTTCACTATCGTGGTGGGGCATAAATATTGACATGATAGTTATATAAGTTTGAATCCAATCCACAGTTGGACGGCCATTGTTAGGTGGACCAAGGTACTTGCCTCGATGCTGAGTAATATGGCACGCCGTTTTACTATTTATTCAGCGTAAGAGATATCTGTTTGAGTCAATAATATATCTCTTTCAATCAACCAGATATCTCTTTCTGACAAACAGATATCTATTTCAGTCAATAAGATATCTGTTTGTCAGAAAGAGATATCTT
>JBEVXT010000773.1:0-7113 GCA_040505955.1 Sedimenticola sp.
AATAGCAGGTGAGTAATTGGGAATTAATCGCATCATCAAGGTGCGCGGTACTCTATACAGCATTACATGCTATGAGTTTTGAAAACGGCTCGGGGCAAATAAATTCTTTTTGCCACGGAAACACACGGAGTTACACGGAAGTTTTTAAGTCGTTAGTCAAACAAGTGGGCCTCTATTTAGAGTAGTTCTTCTCTAGCCATTGCTGGTAACTACCATCCATTACACTGCGCCACCACTGTTCATTGCCAAGAAACCACTCTATCGTTTTTCTTATACCCGTCTCGAAGGTCTCTACGGGCTTGTAACTCAACTCTTCCGTAATCTTGGTGGCATCAATAGCGTAGCGACGATCGTGACCGGCACGATCTTTGACGTAGGTGATTAGGTTCTTGTGTGGTGCTCCTTCCGGGTGGTGCTGGTCCATCAATTCACAAACCAGGGTGACAATATCGATATTGGCCCACTCATTGTTGCCGCCGATGTTATAGGTGTTGTCTATCCGGCCATTGCGGATGATGAGGTCGATACCCCTGTTATGGTCGTCTACATAGAGCCAATCACGGATCTGTTTGCCATCACCGTATATTGGAAGAGCTTTTCCATCCAAGCAGTTGGCAATAATCAGCGGAATCAATTTTTCGGGAAATTGGTAGGGACCATAGTTATTAGAGCAGTTGCTAATTGTGGTGTTTAGGTCATAGGTGTGGTGGTAGCTGCGCACGATGTGGTCGGAGCTGGCTTTGCTAGCAGCATAGGGGGAGTTGGGCAGATATTGGTGCTGCTCGGTAAAGGCTGGGGCATCGGGATCCAAAGTGCCGTAGACCTCATCTGTAGAAACGTGGTGAAAACGATGGTTCTCGATTCCTCCGTCAAGCCAGATTTTTTTGGCCGCCTTTAGTAGGGAATGGGTGCCTTCGATGTTAGTCTTGAGGAAGGCGTCTGGGCCATGGATTGAGCGGTCCACATGGGATTCGGCCGCGAAATGGACAATGGTGTCGATCTGCTCATCGCGTAGCAGTTGCTCAACCAGTTCAGTGTCCAGAATATCTCCATGGACAAATCTGAACTGGGGATTCTCCTCGACTGATAAGAGGTTTGCCCGGTTGCCGGCATAGGTGAGGGCATCCAGCACAACCACCCGCTCATCGAGATATTGTTCAAGCCAGTAGTGGACGAAGTTACTACCGATAAATCCGGCCCCGCCGGTGACGAGGAGGTTTTTTGGGGAATGTTTCACTGCTCTTTCCAGTTTATTAATACGTTATTGAGTCCAGTACGCCAATCGGGCTGGGGGATACCCAGTTTCCGCGCTATCTTGTGACAGTCGAATACAGAGTTTAACGGACGTTGTGCCGGGGTCGGGTATTCAGCGGTGGTGATTGGCTCTACCTTTGGTTGCTTATCTATCATCCCCAGTTTTTCGGCCTGCTCAAAAATGGCCTCGGCGAAGCCTTGCCAGGTAGTGGCAGGTTGACCACTGTAGTGGTAGGTGCCCCACGGGATCGCTTCGCCATCCCCCCAGCGTTTCACGAGGTTCAGCAGAGTGGTGGCAATCGCCCCTGCCCAGGTGGGACCGCCCTGTTGGTCCGCCACCACCCTGAGAACATCTCGCTCTTTGCCCAGACGGAGCATTGTCTTCACAAAGTTGTTGCCATTTGCGCCAAATACCCAGGACACGCGGAGGATAAGGTACTGCTTCAAGATAGAGTCGATAGCACGATCACCCTCCAGTTTGCTCTTGCCGTAAACACCTTGAGGGTTGGGGGAATCTGTTTCGCTATAGGTTCCTTCTTTGCTACCGTCGAAGAGGTAGTCAGTAGAGAGGTGCAACAGGGGAATATTGTTATCGGCGCAGGCCTGAGCCAGATAGGCCGCGCCATCACGGTTGATGGCATAGGCAAGCTCTGGCTCTGACTCTGCCTGATCTACAGCGGTATAGGCGGCCGCATTGATCACGATATCAGGCTGCTGTACCTGAATGAAGCCGTTCACCGCATCCTGTTGGGTAATATCCAGTTCGGCATGACCAGCAGCTAACATCTGTAGCTCGAGATCCTCACCCTGCTGGATAAGTTCTGTACCAACTTGCCCCCTGGCACCTGTGACAAGTACCCTCATGATGAGGCTTCTGGGTACTGGGGCAGCAACTCTTCCGGCTGGTCTTGCAGAACGGGATTGTTGCTGTCCTTTTCGGATAGCCGGACATCAGTGATGGACCATTTGATGCCGATGGCAGGATCATTCCAGAGGATCCCCTGCTCCGATTGAGGGTGGTAGTAATCGGTGCACTTGTAGATAAAGTCGGCGATCTCAGTGAGCACGACAAAGCCATGAGCAAATCCGGGCGGTACGTACATCATCCGCATGCTCACCTCATCCAGCGTGGTGCCATACCACTGCCCGAATGTTGGTGACCCACTGCGCACATCGACAGCCACATCAAAAACTGCACCCCGTGCCACCCTTACCAACTTCCCCTGTGGCTGGGTCAATTGGTAGTGGAGGCCACGGAGGATCCCACGGGTCGAGCGTGAGTGATTATCCTGCACAAAACGCTCGCTGATCCCAACCTGTCTCAGAGTGTCTTCACGGTAGGTCTCGAGAAAGAAACCACGGCTATCACCGTGGAGCTTGGGCTCCAGCACCATAACACCGGGCAGTTGGGTTTCGATGACCTTCATTACCGAATCTCCCGATGAAGAAGCTCAAGCAGATATTGGCCATAGCCATTTTTGGTCAGTGGTCTTGCCAGCTGTTCAAGTTCAGTGGCAGTGATGTAGCCCTTGCGGTAAGCAATCTCTTCCAGACAGGCCACCTTGAGGCCTTGTCGTTCTTCAATCACCTGCATGAAGTTGGCAGCGGAGAGCAATGAATCGTGGGTGCCGGTATCCAACCACGCAAAACCCCGCCCCATTACCTCAACAGTGAGAGTAGCTTGTTGAAGGTAGAACTTATTGATGTCTGTGATCTCAAGCTCACCACGTGCCGATGGTTCTATCTTCTTCGCATACTCCACCACCTTGTTGTCATAGAAGTAGAGGCCGGTGACCGCGTAGTTACTCTTGGGTCTTGAGGGCTTCTCTTCCAGATCGATAGCCCGTCCGTTTTCGTCAAAGGCCACCACCCCATAACGCTCGGGGTCCCTAACGTAGTAACCAAATACCGTGGCCCCACTCTCCTGCTGTACTGCGCGTTGCAGCATCTGCTCCATACCGTGACCATAGAAGATGTTGTCCCCCAAAATCAGGGCAACAGAGCTATCGCCGATAAACTTCTCGCCAATAGTGAACGCTTGAGCCAAACCATCGGGTGATGGCTGAACTGCGTATTTGATCTCTAGGCCCCACTGCTGCCCGTTACGCAGTAGATGTTGGAAAGGCGCTTGATCCTGTGGGGTGGTAATGATCAGGATCTCCCGGATCCCTGCCAGCATCAGCACCGACAGGGGGTAGTAGATCATCGGTTTGTCGTAGACAGGCATCAGCTGCTTGCTGACAGAGAGAGTCAAGGGATGAAGTCTTGTGCCAGAGCCGCCGGCAAGGATAATTCCTTTCATAAATAATACCTCATAGATTCAACTCGCTAGTGCAACAGGTGGGTTGATCTCGAATACCTGACTGGGCGTTTTCATACCAAGGTACTTCCTGGGCGGTTGTTGAGTTTGTCCATGGCCTTGTCAATCTCCTCGTCTATGATAGTGGAGAAATCACAGTTTTTTGAAAAGTACTGCCGAATGAGACCGTTTGTGTTTTCGTTCAGTCCACGTCCTCAAGAGGCATGGGGATGATCGAAGTAGAAGTCAGCCTTCAGGGCCTGAGCAATGTTTTCATGATGCGCAAATTCCTTACCGTTACCCGAGGTGAGGGTATTAACCCGAACGGTGACCAGTAATGTAGATCTTTGTGCGTGGAGTTAATAGATGATTTGAATCAACCATGAATCAATCCCAATATCTCTTCCGTTTTCTCCTGCATCAGCGCCTCATTACCACGTGATTCAACATTCAGACGCACTAACGCTTCAGTATTGGAACAACGTAGGTTAAACCGCCAACCATCAAATTCCATACTGATGCCATCGGTCTCGTCAATGATATGAGCCTTATCTTCATAGAATGATCTGACACGGGTAATTGCTGCTTCGGCGTCATCCAGTCGGCTATTGATCTCCCCTGACGATGGATAGGCCTTAATCTGCTCTGCAACAAATTCCGATAATTTTTTGTCTTTCTTAGAGAGGAGACTAGTAACGAGGAGCCACGGGATCATACCGCTATCACAATAGGAAAAATCGCGAAAATAGTGGTGAGCACTCATCTCCCCACCATAGATGGCATCCTCAGCCCGCATCCTTTCCTTGATAAAGGCATGCCCCGTCTTGCTTTGGATCGGCCTTCCACCGGCTTTGGTTACAATGTCGATCGTATTCCAGGTCAAGCGTGGGTCATGGATAATTTTACTTCCAGGATTCTTCTTAAGAAGAGTCTCAGCCAGCAATCCAACAATGTAATAACCCTCGATGAACTCTCCTTTCTCATCAAACAGGAAGCAGCGATCAAAATCTCCGTCCCAGGCAATGCCCATGTCCGCTTTATGCCTTACGACAGCATCTATAGTGTCCTGTCGCCTCTCGGGCAGTAGTGGATTGGGAATGCCGTTAGGGAAGGTACCATCCGGTTCATGATGCAACTTGATAAATTCAACTGGCACATTGGCCGCTTCGAATTGTTTTTCAATGGCATCTATTACATGTCCAGCGGCACCATTCCCTGAATTCACAACCAGTTTCATCGGCTTTAGACTGTTTAAGTCGATGTAACTGAGTAGGTGATCAACATAGGCGTCTAGTGTAGACCGTTGCGTGAGCGTGCCTTTGAGTTTTACTTCAGTAAATAGGCTTTCTTCTGCAAGTTTTTTGATTTGATCCAGTCCGGAATCACCGCTGATGGGCTTAGCTCCCTCGCGTACCAACTTCATTCCATTGTAATCCATGGGATTATGGCTGGCTGTCACTTCAATCCCACCATCCACTTGAAGATGCCAAGTGGCAAAATAGATCTCCTCAGTACCTGTCATTCCAAGGTCGATGACATCAACACCGGCATCCATCAATCCGTCCGCCAGGGCCAATTTTAGTGTTTCACTTGTCAGACGGACATCACCACCAACGACAACCGATCCGGGATTGAGATAGTCACCATAGGCACGCCCAATACGATAAGCAACATCATCATTCAGTTCATCACCGAGACGGCCACGGATGTCGTAGGCCTTGAAGCAGGAGAGGGATGGCACGCTATTCTCCTACGCGACCGTACTGATCTTCTAGCCTGACGATATCATCCTCACCCAGATAAGAGCCTGATTGCACCTCAATCATCTCCAGCGGGATCTTTCCAGGATTCTCCAGGGCATGGACCACGCCAACAGGAATATAGGTTGACTCATTCTCGGTCAGCAGGAAAGTATCCTCTCCTTTGGTGACCTTTGCTGTTCCAGTTACCACAATCCAATGTTCTGAACGGTGGTGATGAACTTGGACAGAGAGTTTGGCGCCAGGATTAACCATGATGCGCTTGACCTGGTAACGCCTGCCAATATCAATGGCATCATAATGCCCCCATGGGCGGTAGACCTCGCGGTGGTTCTTTATCTCACAACGGCCATCGGCCTTTAGGCTCTCTACTACCTTCTTAACATCCTGTGCTTTTTCCTTGCTTGCTACCAAGACCGCATCCTTGGTCTCTATAATCGCCACATCATCCAAGCCAATGACGGCAACCAACTTACTCTCCGCATGAACTAAGCTGTTACGAGTATCCTGCAGGATAATATCGCCTCGATAGGCGTTACCTTGATCATCCTTTTGATCCAGCTCCCAGAGGGCTGACCAGTTTCCAATATCACTCCAACCCGCATTCAGCGGGACAACTACCGCGTCTTTGGTCTTTTCCATGACGGCATAGTCAATGGAGTCAGAGGGGCAGGCCTCAAAAGCACTCTGATCGATCCGGAAAAAGTCTGTATCCGGCGTGGCGCCTTCAATCGCTTCCTTGCATGCAGCTATGATATCCGGCCTAAACTTGCCAAGTTCCTCAAGATAACGGCTCGCCCTGAACAGGAACATGCCGCTGTTCCAGTAATATTCACCACTCTCCTTGTACTTCTCTGCGGCGTCCAGATCAGGCTTTTCCACGAATGCTGTCACCTGAAAACCAGGCTGTTGTAGCACCTCACCTCTGTGGATATAGCCGTATCCGGTCTCAGGTGCAGTAGGCACAACGCCGAACGCAACCAATCTTCCATCTTCGGCATGGAGCTTGGCATCATCAATGGCCCGGTGAAATGCCTCAGTGTCATTAATGAGATGGTCTGCTGCCAGCACCAATAGAAGCGGATCCTGTCCATCAACTTGAGCGTGGCTAAGGCGATTGCAGGCGCGGTGTTGCGACCCACTGGCTCCAAAATGATGAAACCATGTTCGACGCCAATATCGCGCAACTGCTCGGCCACTATGAAACGATGGTCCTTGTTACAGAGAACCATCGGTTTTGCATGGTCAACACCGGCCAAGCGCTTAATTGTCTCCTGAAGTAATGAACGCTCCCCCAAAAGTTTTAAAAACTGTTTTGGGAATAGCTCACGGGAGAGTGGCCAGAGGCGGGTTCCGGATCCTCCGGCCATGATTACGGGTAATAGTTCGCTATTTGACATTGCCTTCCTCTGAGTACGCTACTCCATGAACCTCCCGGTGAAGCCGGTCGATCTCCACCTTGAGCGCATCATATTCAGCCATCTTGTGGTGGAGAAACCGCACTATCAGTTCGGCCTTCTCTTCAATCCCGCTCGGAGTAAGCAGGTAGAGATAGGCGCGCTTATGCTGGCTGTTACGGAAGTTATTTGCCTTTACCGATCCCTTCTCGATCAAAGCCTGCAGGCAATAGTTGGCCTTGCCGAGATTGACGCCCAGGCGCTGTGCGGTTGATGCTGATTGATATCGGACTCCTCAGTCAGGATGCGCAGGATGTTGAGATGGGTTTCGGCGGACATTTTTTACTTGGATTTCTGTAACTATTCAGGCCATAGACTTTTCTATCCATCCAAATGATGGGCT
>JBEVXT010000774.1:0-3367 GCA_040505955.1 Sedimenticola sp.
CAGTCTCCCCATATCTCACCTTCTTCTACCACTCTACCAACCAAAATGTCTCCTTGACTATCCTCCATTTCATCACCGACGTCGCCTACTTCACCGACCAATAGATATACATCTACTCCCCCTACTTCTATCTTCGTACTTAGTGCCACACTGTCACCTACATCACACGTTGCTACATCACTGGTCTCGTCTATTTCCACCTCCGGATGTATTAGAGCATCACCGTTGCTGTTTAGCTGCTCATGGTGATTAATCTCACACTCGCCGTCAACACGTCCGATAGGTAAAACTGGTACAAAGTGATTGGGTACCCAATGAGTGTTGGTTAAGTCTGTCCTGGTGGTTGTCCACATAATAACAGCAACATCCTCAGTAGACGCAACTCTTGGTTCAATGCGCCTGTGGAGATGCTTCCTAACACGCGGATTACCCAGAACTGGATAGACGGAATAAATTGGCATCTGTAACACGCTTGCCAGACCAAATACTTGCCAAATTCCCATGAATGATTTACGTTTTCTTATTTTCATTATCTCATTTTCAAATATGTCCTTGATGGTAGTGTCGTTCAATGCTACCCCGGGAATATATTCATCAGAATACATGGCACATGATGTCTTGACGTCTGTCTGTTTTACATCTTCCGTAAGGCCCTTTATTAGGTTGTTTTCATCAAGATAATAATCTACATTTGTTGCCAACTCAACTATGATTCTCACTCTCATTTCATCTGTATGACCTTCGGTGGCAAAGGCAAATACACTCCCACATGCGGGCAAGCAATCTCCTTCTGCTTTGACAATTACTGGATATTGGTTTATTGGACCAGGTATGTCACTTGGACACAAATCCATTGAATTTACATCTACACATAGTTTATCTTCTAGAATGTATCTTAGCCCACCATGTATGGGTGGTTGAATGATGTTTTGGCATTGTACCTGCAGTTCATCAAATGTCTTGCATTTTTTTAATGTGTTATCGATGTAACGGGAGTAAAGTTTTTCGCCGTAGTCCATGTTAGTTTGTTTTGCGCTGGAGCATGTATATTCTGTAGAATTTTGTGTGCTTTCCTCATTTTTAAGGACTCTCATTCCACGTCTCGCTTTTTTGTTGGCAGTCTTTTTGCGTTTTCTCTTTGGATGTTTTCGTGTGTTAATTGGTTGCTTCTTTGGTTTCTTTCTTTCCGGCGAATGATCTTCATCAGTTGTTGTACCTGTCGCCAACACATTCTCTCTGTCTGTAACTTTCTTCCTTTTCCTACTCAAGACATTTGGCGAAACATTTGCTCTACCTGCCGACAATTCATTTGGTTGCTTCTTTGGTTTCTTTATTTCCGGGGAATGATCTTTATCAGTTGTTGTACCTGTCACCAACTCATTCTCTCTGTCTGTAACTTTCTTCCTTTTCCTACTCAAGACATTTGGCGAAATATTTGCTCTACCTGCCGACAATTCATTCTCTCTGTCTGTGACTTTCCTCCTTGTCCTATTGGAGACATTTTCAGTTGAAAATGCGAAATGCAGAAATGAGTGTCCTGCACATGTATTTTCAAGACAGGAACAGCTAACATCACGATATTGTATGTGTTTAGGAGACATTGTTACCACTTGATGTATTTTCATTGTACCAGGTACCGTTTGTAGGTTCTGACTTCTCAGAATGTCATCAAATTGTTTGACACTCGACGGATCTACGTAGAACAATTTTATGTCTGTGTTGGCTTTAGTTAGTTCCTGAATAAATGAGTGTGCATCAATTATGTCAGCTCCGTATGACACCCTACGATCGGCCGCTCTCTTTAGAGTGCCACCTACGCCATCTGGTATTCCTTTACCATGCCCCGCTTCGTGGAAATTCCATGTCGCCCCTTTGAAGCCAAGAGCAAATACTTCTGTGGAGAAGAAATAGAAATTCCCTTTTTGCCTATATTGGCTCGTTGGACCATCACTATAAAAGTGGATGGTGTCTACTGCTGGATGATCCCTGCGGATTTCCTGAAGAACCGGTGTCATGAATGCCCAAATGGAAGCTGGGTCATGCTGAAATGTGTCAGATACTGCAGAAAATGTCACCAATTTGTCGGTGTTGCCAATTGCATAATACCCAGTATGCAGTGTTATCTGAGTCTGCGACGCGCCAAAGTGCCTACTTTGGATTTCACTGGACAATTTGCCGACATAATTTTCTGCAAAGTCGATGTGCACAAAACATTCATTCGGTTTCATATTTTCTCTCAGATATTTGTAGTGTTGATACTGATTGTTTATGTTGAAGTGATGTTTTCTGTACTTTTCGGACATTTGTCTTCGAAATTCGTTGGTCAGATCTGCAGCTGTTCCATGTTCCTCTTCTTTATTTATTACAGTCACCTGTTTAACTTCACCCGTTTTCATCGTTCTTTCTTCCTTCACACTCTTCCATTGCATCCACGACACACTTTCATTCTCATCTCTGACTGTAACTGGCACCGAATCATTTTGACATACATTGCACACCCCATACATGCACTCTTTGATGTTTGGTGAACATACAGACTTTTCTATAAGTTTCTCCAGTTTGGATGTGTTAACAGCTTTAATATCCTTCAAGGACTCTGCAATCAAAATCATGTTCTCGCAGGTTTTGCAGTTTCACGTTCGCTTGGGGTTGGGCTTTTCACCCAGAACGGTTTAAGCCTCCAAAATGTGATAAAGCTCACTGGTGCTTTTGTTTCAGACTTAAACTTTCTATACTGATTATAGATTGTATCATTCAACAATCGTTTTTGCTTCTTTAGCTTGTGTTTTGTTACTGTCCGTTTCTGTCCCGTTGTCATTCTGGATACGTCATCCCTTTCGAAGAAATCTTGTACTCTACTCTGCATACGTGCTGACAATGACCCCTGTTTGCTTCGTTTCCAATTTCCTTGTTTTGTGCAGACGCCGACACAGGCTTTTGCACGCGAGATGTGTTTATACTTTCGAAGGATCTTCCCTGCCATTACTGTGGCCACTGCTTTCTTTTCAGATTTCTGTTTGTAGGAATGCCTCAGTTGGTCCAAGAGCGCATGATGAAATGTTAGGGTTTTTCTAACTGATTTTCTGGAATAACATCGCAAGAGCTTTCTAGTTTTAGTCCTAGGTGTGTCTGGTTCGGAGGTATTTTTCGACTGTGAGAGTCTTTCATATCTCATTCTGTACATGGCAGTTTTGTTTCTCTCTGATTTCAATTGTGTTTTAAGTACTTCATTCTCTCTGTAACATTTCGACGCTTCTCTATTTCTTTTTATTTTGCTTTGATTTAGTTGGCGTGATATCCCTGGCTGATTAGCTGCTTCTAGTATATGTGGAGGTGTAACTATCTGAGTTTTCTCTTTCTTTTGTGC
>JBEVXT010000775.1:0-2481 GCA_040505955.1 Sedimenticola sp.
AATGATGACTTTGCCGATTTTGAGGCGCTGTTGTCAGTAGGTGAAGCCGACTAACCGCTACTGTTTTTCTGAATAGCGGCGCACTCCCAGCAGCACCAGCAATCCGGAGCCAAAGAACCAAAATGCGGCAGGCAGGGGTACTGCTGCCGGATCGATAAGATCCCAGCCGATAACATCCATTGCCAACCGGTCAAGGGCGTCAATCTGCAGCAGTTCACCTTGAGCCGCTGTAGGGTCGAGTAGGCCAAGACCAAGATTGTCCTTCCAGTGGCTGGCCTGACGGCCATCACCAAAATCGACACCGGTGGAAAAAAGCCCCAGGGAAGTCGCGCCCCCATCCAGGGAAAAGTAGGGGTTGTAGCCATTATGGACACTGAAGTCGAGATCCACATCAACGCCTGTCAGATCACTCTCGGCATCAGCGACCAGACCGGAGTATCTGAAAAGATCAAGAGTTGAGACAAGCGCATCTACACCGGTGCCAGTCGTCCAATCTGCGGGCACCCCATCGGGCGTGGCGCTGATAAGTCGATCAACCTGATCGACACCACTGATAAACCCCAACGCATGACCAAGCTCATGTGACGCCACACCGACAAAATCATAAAATCCAGCCTCGATCAGATCACCGGGATCGTAGTCAAAATCAAATGAGCTGTTAAAGGTGATTTCAGCATCCACAACAGTATTGTTCGCATCTAACAGTCCCAGCGCCTTGGCGTTGGCAGAGGTCATCTTGACATTTTCGTTATTGAAACCATTATGAAAACCAGTGCCATTATCCACCACCAACTCACCACTGGACGTGTTGGTAACGAAAGCAAGGGTGTTGTCTGTTGTCAAAGACCCCACTGCAGCCAGATCATCAGCACTCTTTCTGTCGGTATCAAGAGCGTTTCTGACACTGGTATAGCCAACATACCCCTGGTAGCTACCAGCCTGTGCGAGAATACTAGAGCCAAGATCCGAGAAGCCCACCTCAACATTAACCGTAACCTGATCACTTAGAAGCGATTCCCAGCGTGTTGCCGCTTGGACAAAGCCGTCCCATGCGCCCTGATTGGTTCCGGAGAAATCGCCTACCTCGATAAGGTTGATATTAAGGGCCATCGCAGGCAGCGACGCCGCTACTATAAGCGCAGCAAAGAGATATCTGATGGATCTGTTCAACATGCCAAACTCCATGATAGTGAATACGGCAAAAAACCATCATTCAGTGAGCCTCATGCAAAACTCCTGAGGTTAACAAAAAATCAATGACTTACAGCAGACTGTATTTCGTAAGTCATTGATTTTTCGTTGCCGTGAAATAGTTTTGCACGAGCCTCAATGATAACAGTTATAGTGCAGGCATTGAGTCTACACCGCTAAATAACAAGGCTGCAATGGCAAGAAGGTTTGTCCCTAATAGAAGAAGAGCGCAAGGCGCGCATCAACGAGGTGGACAAGAGTCTGGTGAAGTGGGGAGAAGATCTGCAAGCCTATCTGGTGCGCTGGAATCGTTGGTCCGGCGTATCATACATATATCCTGCTCTGGATCAGCCTGGTGGAGGTGGCTTTGATTCTATTGGGAGCAGGTGTCTACTGGTCGGAAACCCACTGATTGACGGCTATTTTTTCCAACGCGCCTCGGCGTCGTCATCACTATGTCGGGCATCAACCCAACGTTCTCCACTGGGAGTCTGCTCTTTTTTCCAGAAGGGAGCGCGGGTCTTCAGATAGTCTATGACAAACTCGCAGGCGTCAAAAGCCTCGCCACGGTGAGCACTGGCGGCGGCCACCAGCACGATGGGATCCAGGGGCTGTAGCTCACCCACACGGTGGACTACACGAATACCAAGCAGATCCCAGCGCTCATCCGCCTCTTTGACAATCGCCTCCAGTGCCTTCTCGGTCATGCCTGGGTAGTGCTCCAGGGTCATGGTGGTGACCTCGTCCCCCTCGTTCATATCCCGCATCAGACCGGTGAAGGTGACGATGGCGCCGATAGCGGGATTCTGCGCCCGCAGGTCATCCTGGATGGCGGCAATGTCGAAGAGTTCAGTCTGGACTTTGATCTGGTTCATTTCTCACTACTCGTGATCATATTTAAAGCGGGACGCAGAGGCCGCTGAGGGAACGCAAAGAGCGCGGAGAATAGCCCTTTGAATTGGCAATGACCCTAAAACCCGGTGTAGGAGCGAACTTGTTCGCGAAGAGCTCGTATCGGAGCCTATCGCGAACAAGTTCGCTCCTACATCCACTACTATCCATAGCCTCAAGGCGTCCAATAAGTGAAGGCTCTCTGCGTACTCTGCGTCTCCTCCGCGATCTCAGCGTCCTGCTTTAATTCACCCACCGGTGACTGGTGGGAAGAAGGCAACCTCATCACCATCACTCACTGTCGTCGAGGCATCGGCCATCTCCTGATTCACCGCCATCATCACGGTCTGGTCAGCGCCAAAGGTTTCCTGCCAGATACCACCGCGTGCCTGCAACTGC
>JBEVXT010000776.1:0-3761 GCA_040505955.1 Sedimenticola sp.
CCTTGGTGAGGATTTGGGCGAATGGGCTTTCTATGTACTCCTTGCGTTGATAGCGCTGACCCTCTGGAAACATTTTTCCTATCGCCTGTGGCGGCCACTGCACCGGGCAATGCCAGCACTCTATCTGCTGCTCGCCTTCCACTCAGCAGTACTGGCACCAGCAAGTTACTGGACCCAGCCCATCGGGCTGTTGTTAGCTACCCTGTTAGCAGTTGGAACCATCGCCAGCATACTTTCTTTGACCGGGCGTATCGGCCGCAGTCGACAAGTGAGCGGCAGCATTATCTCTGTACAAAATCCATCCCCCGATATTATCGAAGTGAGTTGCCGTCTGAATGAAGGGTGGCGCGGCCATCGTCCCGGCCAGTTCGCCCTCGTTACCTTCGATACTGGTGAAGGGCACCACCCCTTCACCATCGCCAGCGCCGAGCGCGGTGACCGTAGCGTCACTTTCGCTATCAAGGCACTCGGCGACTACACCCGCATGCTTTCCCGGCAACTGGTCGTAGGCAGCCCAGTTCAGGTCGAGGGTCCTTACGGACGTTTTCAGCTGGGCCGTGCCAACACTCACGCCCAGCAGATTTGGATTGCTGGTGGCATCGGCATTACCCCCTTTCTCGCTTGGCTGGAGTCGCTGCAGAGCGAGGCAACCACACCGGTTGCAGCAGATCTGCATTACCGCATGCAGGATCGTACCTCAGATCCATTCGTGCCCCGGCTGCAAGAGCTTTGTGCAAACCTACCCGAGGTCAGACTGCACCTGCATGACAGGCAGAGTGGCCCGCTGAACGCCGAGACATTGGCGTTGGGACAAGATGGCGCAAAGCGGGCGGAGGTATGGTTCTGCGGTCCACGCGGGCTTGGAGAGAGCCTACACAACGGCCTACACCAGGTGTGGTCGGGGAGTTTATGTTTTCACCAGGAGGCATTCGAGATGCGCTGAGTATCTCAACACCCTGTCAGGGGGGCAATCTGAAAGTGATGGCAACATATTGTCGATTACTTTAAACAAGAAAACACAGGCAAGAAAAGACAGCAAAAGACAGAAAAGGAAGGACACCCATCACTTACACAAACACGATTTAGTGATGGGTGTCCTGGTATTGCGACGCCCCTTGACCTGTTGGATATAATGTCTACAATCAATAGACATATTAGATATTTCCGGTGAGGTTTTCATGAAGGCGTCTATAGTGGATCTGCGTTATAGAACAAATGATATTTTAAAAGCCCTTGATAGAAATGAGAGTGTCACCGTTCTCTATCATGGGAAAGTTCGAGGTGTAATCAAGCCTTCCAGAGAAAGATCCGAATTAAAAATTAAAGATCACCCATTTTTTGGTATGCATCATGATTCTGAAAAAACGGTATTAGAAGAATTAGAAACCCTGCGGAAACCTCGGCATGATCTATGATACGGATATTTTGATATGGGTTCAGAGGGGGAATGAAAAGGCAGCCAGACTCATTGAAAAAGATACAGACAGGCACCTTTCAATTCAGAGTTATATGGAACTGCTTCAAGGGGCGAAGAATAAGACCCATCATAAATATGTAAAGGATTTTATAAATGAATTTGAGTTTTCAATTTTACCTTTGACCGAGAATATAGGCCACCGGGCACTTATATATGTGGAAGAGCATGCTCTTTCATCAAACATGAGAGCCGGTGATGCTATTATTGCGGCAACAGCAATTGAAAATAATATGATGCTTGTTTCCAGCAATGTAAAACATTTCAAGGTAGTGAAAGGGTTACTGCTCAAAGCATTCAAGCCGTGATGCATACAGCGTAAGCGCCAATAAATTAGTGTAAAAGACGGGATAGCGTTATGTGCTTTAATAATCGTAGTGGTAACGAAGCTGAGCGATAAATAAGTTGTCGTCAACAACCTTATAAACAATCCTATGCTCATAATTTATACGACGCGACCAGTAGCCAGACAAGCCATGCTTCAATGGCTCAGGTTTACCGATACCTTCAAAAGGCATACGCTGAATTTCTTTAATCAAAGCATTAATTCGCTTAAGCATGGCCTTGTCGGCTTTCTGCCAATACAAGTAATTTTCCCAGGCTTTACTGGAAAATATGAGTTTCATTCAATTAACTCACGTTCGGTTCCGTTTCCCGCTTCGAGCTCTGCTATTGACTCTAGGAGATGGCGGGCATTCGCTGGGGAACGGAGCAAGTATGCTGTTTCTTCCATGGCCTGGAAATCCTCCAATGAAATCATCACTACAGGCGACTCCCTCTTTCGGGTAATAATGACCGGATCGTGGTCATTACAGACTTTTTCCATGGTTTTCGATAAGTTAGCACGTGCGGCGGTGTAGCTTATGGCGTCCATAGCAACCTCTCTTAAACAAATAGGTACACGATCATGTACAGGGATTGTAGGCGCACATAACAAGGTGGTCAACCCTGCTCACATTCGCTCACTCACTTAGACAGCCCGCTGTGGAAAAAAGATAAAAAGACGAAAAAGACAGGACACCCATCACTTACACAAACACGATTTAGTGATGGGTGTCCTGGTATTGTGTGGTGATGAGTGTTTTGGTACTGCTTAGCAACACATTGTGTGGGTCATAGTCATTAAGTTAATAGACGCTGTAGCCTGGGCTGAGCGAAGCGAAACCCGGGTAGTTATGCGCTACCCCACCCGGGTTTCGCTCCACTCAGCCCAGGCTACGAAGAGGCCCTGATTGAAATTTGGTGGGTTTCTTTATACGTCCTGAAAAAGCCAAAAAAAGCCAAGACACCCATCACTTACACACTTTTAATCAAGGCTATTCTGATACGTTAATAATAATTTTCCCTTGTGCGCGACCGGTTTCACTGCGCTCATGAGCTTTTGCCACTTCATCCAATCCAAATTCACTGTCGATATTAACTTTTAGCTGACCAGCATTGGCTAACTCAGACAGATGATCTAGCTGTTCGCGGTTCGGCTGTACAAAACAGAAGAATGCGGAAACACCGTGTTCAGTAGCGGTTGTTTCATCTGGATTTTCAGTAATAGAAACTAAGTGACCTCCCTTCTTTAAGGTTTTCCAGCTGTTTGCTAGTGTTTCGCCACCAATGGTATCGAAAACAACGTCAATATCTTTCAATTCCGAAAAGTCTTCTTGGTGATAATCAATGACTTGATCTGCGCCGAGGCTTTGTACCAAGCGAGTGTTTTTTGCCGAAGTTGTGGTGTAAACATAAGCGCCGCGTAATTTTGCTAACTGGATGGCGAATTGCCCTACAGCGCCAGAACCCGCATGTATTAATACACGCTCACCGGCTTCCAAATTTGCCAGTTCGTATAGCGACTGCCATGCAGTCAGTGCGGCTAATGGAACACCTGCCGCTTCTTGCCAGGTGAATGAACTGGGTTTAATCGCAACTTCATCGGCAACGGCAGTCATGTATTCAGCATAGCTGCCGTTTTTACTGATGTCAGGTCGGCTGTATACAGCATCGCCTACTTTGAGGCGATTCACTTGATCACCGATGGCCGCAACCTCACCAGATACATCCCAACCCAGGGTCAATGGTAATGTGTGGTTAAGCATGGGTTGCAGGTAGCCTTCGCGAATCTTCCAATCCACAGGATTTACTGCTGCTGATTTTACTTTGATTAGTACTTCATTCGCAGCGGGCGTTGGAATGTCGATGTTATTCAATTCCAAAATGGTTCGGTCACCAAAGCTATTGATTTGTACTGCTTTCATTAAATTGCTCATGTCTTCTCTCTTAAATTAATTGTTTAATA
>JBEVXT010000777.1:0-3467 GCA_040505955.1 Sedimenticola sp.
ATATCAGCTGGATCAAGGACGAGGACAGTGTTGATGCCGCCAGCCTGCCGGAACCTGATGTGCTGGCCGCTGAGGCGATGGGGGAGCTGACCGAGGCACTGCGGGAGTTGGATGGATTGATGCAGGCGTTGGGGGCGGGGGATGAGGCGCAAGCGCAGCGGACCTTGTTGGTTGATGCGTTGGGATTGGGTGAAGAGGCCAATCCATGAATATAGGTGGTCTACCCAGCAGTTGGGTTTTGTCTTCTATTGGCGATATTTGCTCCTATGTTCAACGTGGAAAGGGACCGAAATACGCCAAGCAGCCCAATGAATTTCCAGTTATTAACCAGAAGGCTATTCGATGGCATGGAATCGAAGAAGCGCATCTGAAATTCGTAGATGAGACTCAATGGGGTAAGTGGGATGAAATTCGTTTTGTGAGAGAGGGAGACATTCTCTGGAACTCTACAGGCACGGGAACCATAGGCCGAGCATGCTATTTATCGGAACTTGAGGCAAAAAAGGCTAAGGTGGTTGATAGTCATGTAACTATTGTTAGGAGTGTCCCGCATGTAGAAGCCAAGTTCGTATTCTATTGGATTATGCACCCGGAAATTCAATCTAAAGTTGGGGGGCTTTATACGGGCTCTACGAATCAGGTTGAACTTAGTAAGACAATGGTTCTTGGAACTGAGATTCCGATCCCTCCCCTAGCCGAACAAAAACAAATCGCCGCCAAATTGGACGAACTGCTGGCCCAGGTGGATACCCTCAAAAACCGCCTCGACGCCATCCCCACCATCCTCAAACGCTTCCGCCAATCCGTCCTCTCTGCTGCGGTGAGTGGGTCGTTGACGGAGGATTGGCGTGGTGCTGGTTCTTATGAAGCAGTGTTGGAAACGTATGATGCACCGGTTGCCTGGAAAAGAATGCAACTTGGGGATTTAGCGACACTGGTGACAAGTGGATCCCGAGGGTGGGCAAAGTATTACTCAACAGAGGGTGCAACGTTTATCCGCGCTCAGAATATCAAGTTCGATATCCTTAATTTGGATGACGTTGCATTTGTTTCTCTACCTGAGAGAGTTGAAGGAAGCAGAACTAGAGTTCAGCAAAATGATCTCTTAGTAACAATCACAGGGGCGAATGTCACTAGGTGTGCGATGGTGGTGGATCCTTTGCAGGAGGCCTATGTAAGTCAGCATGTGGCTCTTGTTCGGCTTGAGAATGTAAGGTTTTCTCTGTTCCTTGAGATCGTACTTATGGCCCCCAACGCAGGTCGAAAGCAATTGAATGACGTGGCATACGGTGGAGGGAAGTCCGGTTTGAACCTCGGTAATATTCAGGAGGTTGTAATTGCATTACCAACTGAGGAAGAGCAGAGCGAAATCGTTAGCCGAGTCGATCACCTCTTCGGTTTCATCAATCTAATCGAACAGCGTCTTGTCAAAGCCCAATCCCGTGTCAACCAACTCACTCAATCCATCCTCGCCAAGGCCTTCCGCGGCGAACTAACGACAGACTGGCGTGAACGAAATCCACTAAAAATTTCAGATGAGAATTCGGTGGAAGCTTTGCTGATTAAAATCGCAACTGAGCGAGAGTTGGCGGTCAAACCGAAAACACGTCGAGCAAAAATGACCAGGAAAAAGAAGATGGCTAAAAGTACAGTGGGTAGCATGGAGAAAGCTATTAATCAGATGCCTGATGGAACGTTCACTTTTGATGAACTCAGGGAAAAGCTTATGGGCGATTATGAAGAAATACAACAATTGCTTTTTCAGTTGCTGTCAGGAGACTCGCCATCACTACGACAGGTTTTTGATGAGGATGCAAAGCAGATGAAGCTTGAGAGAGTCGGGCTGTGAAGCTTCTGAGGCTTCGCATCGTTAGAGCAGACACTTGCGCTGGATTGTTGGATGGCGTGGAGTTGGGTTTCCGCGATAGCGAGAATCTAAGTGGATCGTTTGAGCCTTTCTGTCTAATTGGTCCAAATGGAGCTGGAAAGTCTCAGTTAATTCAGGTTATTGCTGAGATTTTTCAGTCTGCCATCCATGCGGTCTCGAAAGAGGAAGAACGAATAGAAAGTAATCCTGACCTTCAGTTCGAGGTGGAATACCTAATCCAGATCGATTCCGAGACGGCGAAGCGAGTGCGACTATCACGAGAAGCAATAGGGAAAGCCAAGCCGAAAGTATTGATCCAGGCTTATGAAGATGGAGACTGGATTGAGCAGAACCTATCTGCTGACGAAACAAGGTGGTTACTACCAAGTAAGGTTGTTGGGTATACATCCGGGGGGAATGAGACGCTTAGCCTCCCGTTTTTGTTGAGCCGAGGTGGCTATGCTGCAGATGTAACAGAAGCGGCGCTACATGAACAGAGAAGTGATGAAAAGGTCCCGGATACCTGTTTAATGGCAGTGGACTACGGAACTCACCTTGAGGTGCTCATTTCTAATCTTGTTCTGGGAGAAGAGAACCAGAAAGCCCCTCTTATACAAGAAGCAGGCCTAAGTGGATTGCATTCATTCAGGTGTACAGTTCAGTTGGCGCATTCGGCTGTTCCAAAGACTCCCATATCTAAGCGTGGGGTAAGAGGAAGAAAAGGAATACAGCTAACGGAGGAATTGGAAGAGTATCTTGATCAACTCAAGCGGTGTGCAACTTGCTATTCTTACGACGATGAAATTGAAGCGTACACATTTGATTATCTGGTTGATGATCAGACGAAGTCTGCTTTCCGATCATTCTGGGAGAGTTCGCTAGAACTATATGCTTCATTGCACAAGATTGCTATGTTGAATGACTTGGCGATTCCAAGGAAGACGAGGAAGCGTTTTACAAAAGAGATAGAACAGCGCCAGTTTGCATCTAAGCTTCCCGAGCCTCAAGACGAAGACAAGGTTTTTCGTTTTGATCAGGTGAGCTTCAAGACCAAAGATAAGAAAAGTGTTGTCGATTATGTGTCGCTTTCTGATGGGGAGCATCAATTGGCGCTCCTGCTGGGTACATTTAGCATGCTCTCATATCCGAACGTGCTGTTTTTGCTGGATGAGCCTGAATCACATTTCAATCCACAGTGGCGCATTAAATTGCTTTCAAGACTCCTGGAGTTGCCTACTCGAAATGGGAAGAGGGGGGCAGCATCTGAGGCTGCTAAGCAGGAATGCTTGCTCACAACACACACGCCCTTTGTTCCATCAGATATGAAGCGAGAAAATGTACTGATATTTGAGAAGTCAACTGATGATAAGGCGGCTCAGAATAAGCGCAGTGCTAAGAGCAAACCACGTATAACTATTCGACACCCTGAAGCCGAGACATTTGGGACAACTTTCGACTCCATTCTGGAGGAATGCTTTGGAGTTTCACCACCAATTTCTCGAGTGTCTTTGGATGAAATCGGCCAGCTAATGAAGAGCGATAATCCAGAAGAGATAAGGATTGGAATGGAGAAGCTTGGGCATTCAGTGGAAAAGATGTT
>JBEVXT010000778.1:0-3722 GCA_040505955.1 Sedimenticola sp.
GAGAGTGAATAGGCTTAATATCCACCACCACTTTTGGTGGAGCAGCCTCTACTGCAGCACTCAGAAAAAGGAGGCTGAGCAGAGGGACAGCAGATTGCAGCAGGCGCTGGGCGGGAGACCGGTACATCTGTTTCTCAAATGAGCTGAGTGAATGTAATGTTATATTGTAACGATTATTTTACGCTTCACCAACGGATTTTGACTACTCAGTAGCAGGGAGGGTTATCAGCCTCAGAAACCGAAACCCTGCAGCAGCCACAACAGCCCCATGCTGTTTGGGTTGCCCAAGGGCGTTGTTGCTCGGTGTGCAGATGAGGTTCAGGCCACGGGAGAGCAGTGGCATGAAATTGCACAGGCCTGTGGTGTGGAAGAGCGCGAGGCAGATAACGTACAGTCACTTTTTCACCTATGACCCGCTATTTCACGAGAAATACCCATATGCGTATGAAGAATTCTGGGTAACTATTCAGCTGGTGTTCGGAATCAGTACCCCTCTTCCCGTCATACCCGCGCAGGCGGGTATCCAGCACTACGGAGCACTGTCCCCTGGATTCCATCCTTTGGCCCGTAAACGGTGCATTCCTGCACCACTACTCCCGCCTGCGCAGGTTGGACTGGCAAACCTTTGATGGTACCAACTCTCACGTAAGTACACAGTTTCATTCTTGCGGGTTCATTATACGTTCTCTATGATTGAGTAAAAATCAATCAACAGGAACGACAAGGATGTCTGCTTGCGCTGCTCAGCGTCACCAAAAGCCAACCCCGGAAACCCGCGTATATCAATGGAAACACCAGGAAACACCAGGACACCCATCATCTTTTATGAGCTAACTGTTGGATATCCTGATCATTTTAGAAATGTCAGTATTATATTGGTTGTAGCCAATTGATGGGTGTCCTGATCTTTGAGTTCGGTGATGGCTTCTCCCGGCATTCTGTCTCCCGCAGTATTAGTATATCCCTGTACGTCAATGCAATGCGTCTGTTAGACACCCATCTGCTCCCACCCACTACCGATTTTCGGTAGTTTTTCTGCTGCTTTAACACACACCAAGACTGGCGTAAGCTTAGGGCGCCTCTATCATTTAAGCGTAGTCAGTCATGTTTCTAAAAACGGATAATGCAAAAAGAATCTTCCTGATCGCACTATTGATGATAGGAATCGCCCTCTTTTTTTGGGATCAGTCACGCATCCCCGCCTTGACCGCAAAAGCCCAAATGGGCATACGCACCCAGATCGATGCCATCGCCTTTGATGTTATTTTTCCGGTACTAGACAGCTACTCGCTGCTCCAGCGAATCCTCTTCACCAGCATCAACTGGGCCTACACCAACTGGAAAGGAATGACCTTTGGCCTGCTGTTTGGTGCCGCCTGTCTCTCACTGGTTCGCCTGATCCCCCAGCGCAGCTCTGGCAATATTTTTCTGAACTCCCTCAAAGGTACGTTGATCGGTGCCCCTCTGGGCGTTTGTGTTAACTGCTCCACCCCCATTATGCAGGGTATGCAGCGTGGCGGAATGCGCTTGGAGAGTGTGCTTTCGACACTTTCGAGTTCACCCACCCTGAATATTATTGTGCTCACTATGAGCTTTTCAATCCTGCCACTGGAGTTTGCCGTCGCCAAACTACTGGCAGTATTGGTTTTTGTTCTCCTTGTAGTACCACTGGTGGTTCGAGCCCACTATCAGCAGAGTGATATCTCACAGCAACAAGAAACCTCACTATCCAATACCACCCATCCAGACACTTCTGCATTCACATCTGATGAGGCCGCCTGTGATCTCAATATAGTAACGCCAGCCCAAACACCCCTGGTTAAGCTGCTTTTCGCGACTGCTATCGATTATCTGAAAGACATCTGGTTTATCGCCAGAATTGCTGTGCCGTTCATGCTGCTGGCTGGGGTACTGGGTTCTGCCGTCATCGAGACAGTGCCGCTGGAGGGATTGGAAAAACTTCCCATGGCCACATGGAGCCTGGTTTTGGTTGCGCTGATCGGCACCTTTCTACCGGTGCCTATTGCGCTGGATGTGCTACTGGTCTCGATTCTGATCTCTGCCGGCATGCCCACCGCCTTCGCCATGGTGCTGCTATTTACTCTCGGCGTATTCAGTGTCTACCCTTTTATGGTGATCTGGCGAGACATCTCTCGCCGAATCGCTCTCAGCCTCTTCACCGGAGTAATCTTCCTCGGCGTCACCACCGGCTATGCCGTGGACTACTATCAGACCCGACAGAGTGCATCCATCGATGAGCAGTACATCAGCGCCCTGCAACACAGCCGGACCACCCATCAGGTTGAGGCTGAACTGGCAGCATTTATCCTGGAGCAGGCAGAGGCACAGTGCCATCAACTTACACCCAATAAGGATCGTGAGATCTGCACTCGGGACTATATACTTCACCGAGTACAAGCCAGTGGAGATAACAGCCTCTGCTTTGGCCTGACAAGCAACAGACTCAGAAACTTCTGTTTCCAGCAGGCATCCTTTCTTGTGATAACCCAGGATGCAGTCAGTAGTGATACCCCTGCCCTTTGTGAAAAGATCGGCGTTGCCACTATCGCCACCTTCTGCAAGCGCAAGGTGGTGAATGCATCGATCTCCGGCGGTTCACCCCTATCACGCTGCGATCTTCTGATAGCACCTGAAGCGGTCAACCACTGTAAGCTGGAAGGCTTCTTTACCCGCCTTAGAAAATACAACGACACCAATGTGTGTGAGAATTTCTCCCCAGGCCGCGAGCGCACCGCCTGCCTGGGCACACTAAAGATCTTCAAGCACACTTCCGGCAACAACTACGCCGACTGCAAGAGACTCGGCACAGAGCGTGACCAGCAACTGTGCAAAGCCATGATCGCCAAGCGGCTGGTGTCTGCCGGCGAGGGTGAGTCTCACTGTGACCGCATCATCGATGCCAAGGGATATGGCCAATGCATCAGTCTGGCCAGTTCAATAAAGGCCGTCGACCAGCTTGATCCAACCGCCTGCAATCTGGTTACTGGTAAAAAAGAGGAGGCCCAGTGTCGGCAGGAGGTAATCAACGCCTCGGTTGACCGTGCAATCTCCGATTACCTGATAGATAAAGCGCAGTACACAACCAAGTCACAGCACAGTGTTGCAGCGACAGATCCAGAACAGCCTGTTGCCGGCAAAAAGATCACACCAGTCTCCTTCGACAAGCTGATCATACGTGATGATATCCAGGTCACTGCTACCCCCCATTTCAACAGCACAAGCAGTGGAGAGAAGGCATTTTCAGCCCATAGCTATAGCGAGCATGGCCTTCTCAACCTCCCTAAGATCGGTTTTCTTGAGTTCAAGGCACCATTTATCAAGGGGCGTGGTATCGCTTCCGGCGACTACAACAATGACCATTGGCCCGATCTCCTGTTTGCCGGTCGAAAGGGGGTGCAGCTATACACCAACACCAGCGGGGGACACTTTACCCATACCACCATCACAACGGACCAGATGGACTACCCCGATATCCATCTGGTGGCTTTTGTCGATATCGATAATGACGGCTGGCAGGATATCTATGCCGCCGGCTACGGAGGTAAGAACTATTTCATCCTCAATGACCAGCAGGGGTTTAGCCACTCCACTCTGGTGAAAATTCCCAATGAAGCCAGCAACCTCTCGATGGCGACCGGCTTTGCTGATCTGGATCGTAACGGTTACCTCGATTTTGTCCTTGGCAACTGGTCGTTCTCAGA
>JBEVXT010000779.1:0-3780 GCA_040505955.1 Sedimenticola sp.
CCTGCCCAGTTGATTCCGGGGTTACTGTGCGGAAGCTATTTTTGGGTATGTTCGTGAACGTAATGATTGAGAGACTCAAGGGTCTTGTGCTAAACCTTCTTCTGACAGCGCTGTTGGTGGGGCTTTTTGTCCTGCCGGATCATCTGTTTCAACTGACTACCCTGGGCTATCAGGCGGCTTTCATGCAGAAGGTGGTGCTTGGTTTCTGTCTACTGACGCTGCTGGCGCTGAGCGCTCGCTCGCCCCGGGTGATCAGGGGGTTGGCGCTCTTCTTCGCTCTGCTGCAGCTGGGGCAGTTTTTCCACTTCTCTTATTTTGGAACCCTTATATCGCCTCACGCCATCGTTATCCTCTTTACCGATTTCGGGGAGATTAGCGAGTCGCTGTTTGCCGATATGAGGTTGGTGTTGATTCCTCTGGGGATTGTTGTCGGGGTCTACGGGGTGGTTTTCTGGTTGCTGGGCAGGGTGGAGCGGTTTCGTCAGCCGTTGCCCCTCTCCACTCCGCTGCTGGTGCTGCTGTTGGCGGTAGGGCCGGTTAAAGCCTACAACTCATCCAATTCCCAGGTTTTTTATCCCAACCCACGCCACTACTCGATCAAGAACACCTACTACGCCATCGCCTATTTTCTCGGCAAGGATCTCCCCGGAAGGATCATGGGGCGTGATCTGCCGAGCTTCAAGCCCTATGAGTTGAAGGAGGGGCCGTTCAGCGGGCCAATGAATCTGGTGGTGGTCATGGGCGAGAGCGTCAACCCCGCCCACATGAGTCTGTTCGGCTATGAACGGGAGACAACGCCGGAACTGAGCGCTTTGTCCCAAGATCCCAACTTTGTCTACTCCCGGGGTATCTCCGGGGCGATCAATACCAAGGTCGCTGTTCAGACCTTCTTTAATCTGAAGCGTGAGCCGGGCAATGTGGGGCATCTGTTCCGACAGGATGCCAATCTGCTTGCTATGGCGAAGAGACGGGGGATGACAACCCACTATATTTCGGCCCAGACGGCGAATCTGGCTACCTACCTGGGGGATGGTCAGATTGATCACTTCCTCTCCAAGGAGGATTTTCCTGCAGAGGTCGAGGTCAAGTTTGATCAGATCCTGATTGACCGTTTGGCTCAGGTCGATCTCACCCAGCCGAACTTTATTGTTCTCCATCAGCGGGGATCACATAGCCCATACCATGTCTACCACCCCGACAGCTATGACCGCTATCCGGAGGAGGAGGGTGACAGCCACACCCGTCGGGTGAACTCCTACGACAACTCACTCTATTTTACTGATCACATCACCTCGGGGATAATAAAGACGCTGAGCGCTGCCAGTACACTCCCCACCTATGTTGTGTTTACCTCGGATCATGGGGAGTTGCAGGGGGAGAACGGAAAGTACGGCCACTCAACTCTGGATCCCGATGTATCCAGCGTGCCGTTCATCTTTTATGCTATCAACGGTCGGCGTGAGGTGGTGCAGCAAGCCCGGGATCTGTGGATGCCGACACACTATGAAATGGGCCGCTTCATCTCCGGTATCATGGGCTATCAGGTGGTGAATCCAAATGAGCAGCCCGGCCGCTATTTTGTCAATGGGCTGGATATCGACGGCAGTGCCGGCCATATGGTGGTGGAAAAGTCAGCGGATAGGAAATTGACCTGGAAGATTGTTAACTGAAAATCGGGGGTAACTATTCAGCTCAGCACTGAACACCGTACTCAACATCAGGCAGTTGCTCCAGGAATCGCATAAATTCATCCCTGAAGCTTACTTTGGCATCCATGCCAAAGATATTCCTTCCGCAACTGCCTGATATTGAGTACTCGGCACTGGACGAAACAGGTGTGCTGAATAGTTATAATAGGGGAAACGATGAGGAGTTCAGGATCCCTGAGTCTGACAGGGAGTGCTTTTCGAAGGGTATCAGGTCGCCGGCTGTGGGCTTTTAGGTGCGGGGCCATTTGAGTGGAATTTCAATAATAGTTGCTTAATCGGAGTCAAACGATGTCGTCATTCGCGGATAGAGACGGGTGGATCTGGCTGGATGGGGAGATGGTGCCCTGGCGTGAGGCCAAGGTGCATGTGCTCACCCACACCCTCCACTACGGTATGGGGGTTTTCGAGGGTGTGCGTGCCTACAAGACTGAGAGGGGGCCCGCCATCTTCAGGCTCCAGGAGCATACGGATCGCCTGCTGCAGTCCGCCCATATTCTCGGCATGAAGATCCCTTACGATGCCGAAACGTTGAACCGGGCCCAGATCGATGCAGTGCGGGAGAACGGTCTCGACTCCGCCTATCTGCGCCCCATGTGTTTCCTCGGTTCCGAGGGTATGGGATTGCGTGCCGACAATCTCAGGGTTCATGCCATGGTGGCGGCCTGGGAGTGGGGCGCCTACCTGGGTGAGGAGAACCTGAGAAACGGCATCCGTGTGCGCGTCTCCTCATTTACCCGGCACCATGTCAATATCACCATGTGCCGGGCCAAGGCCAACGGCAACTATATGAACTCTATGCTGGCGCTGAAAGAGGCGCTGGATGATGGCTACGATGAGGCCATACTGCTCGATACCCAGGGTTTTGTAATGGAGGGCTCCGGTGAGAATATATTTATCGTTAAGGAAGGGGTGATCTATACCCCTGATCTCTCTTCGGCCCTCGATGGCATCACCCGCCGCACGCTCTTTGTGCTGGCAAAGGAGCTGGGTATTCCGGTAGTGGAGAAGCGCATTACCCGTGATGAGGTCTATATCGCCGACGAGGCGTTCTTTACCGGCTCTGCAGCTGAGGTGACGCCTATCCGCGAGGTGGACAACCGCGCCATCGGCAACGGCAGCCGCGGCCCCATCACCGAACGGTTGCAGGGGCTCTACTTTGATCAGGTGGAGGGGCGTCGTGATGAGCACCCGGAGTGGCTGACCTATGTTTAACCTCCACAAGTTAAGTAAGATAGCAGCAGGGGGCGGAGTCGATTGCATTGAAAATGTTGAGAAATGCACCGGATTTCGGTGCAATCGACTCCGACCCCGTACCCAATACCATTAACTTAGGTGGAAAATTCCCCGTAAACTTCAGGCTCGTCATTCCCGCGTAGGCGGGAATCCAGGGGACAGTGCTCCGTAGCGCTGGATACCCGCCTGCGCGGGTATGACGGGAAAGAGGGAAGTTCGACCACTGGGTTCCAACCTATGCAGGGATGACCATGGTATTAAGCTTAAGTTAATGACATTGACCCCATACCCACTGAGGTAGATGATAATGAATGAAACCACGAAACCGGCTGCGGCTGAAAAAAGTATTAAGGTAAGCCGCTCCTCACTACCGCTCTGTTGTCCCGGCGCCCAGACAGAGGGGGCAGCCGAGATGCACCCCCGGGTCTTTCTGGCGATTAAAAAGAGTGGTCGGGCGGAGTGCCCCTACTGCGGTGCCCGCTACGAGCTGGAAAGCTGATTTTATAAAACCGTGAAACAACCGGCAGAGGCGAATCAGCGCGTTATCTGGCGACTGCTGGATGGCAAGCCGGGACATGAGAACCAGACTCTGGGGTTGTGTCGGGCGCTGGAGTGCCTGCTATCGATAAAACGGTTGGATATCACCGTTGGCTCGAAGCCGTCTCAGCTGCTTGATCTGTTGCTGGGGCGGTTTCCAGCTGCTGCAGAACTCCCCCTGCCGGATCTCATTATGGGTGCTGGTCACGTCACCCATCTGGCCCTGCTGGCAGCACGCAGGCGCTATGGTGGGCGTACCCTTGTCTGTATGGCCCCTTCGCTGCCACGGACACTCTTCGAT
>JBEVXT010000780.1:0-8677 GCA_040505955.1 Sedimenticola sp.
CCATATCCATTCAGCACCACGGATACTACCGAAAGTGGCTGCGCTTTTACCTTGATTACTGCCATAAATATGGCTTTGATCAAAATGAAGCTGACAGCTTTCCCCACTTTGAAGCCAAGTTAAAAAGTAAGGGGCAGTCTGAGTTATTGCGCCAGCAGGCTTTTCACGCGATCTCAATCTATAATCAGATGCGCAGTGTCCCCCAGAATGAGTCACATAATGCGGATGGAAACTCCGGCCGTTCAATTGCAGCACCTGTAATACAGCAGAAAAACAATCAGATTGAAAGCTTGCCGGCTGCTACAGACACAGCGACATCTTCATCCGGTAGAAACAGGTCGGCATTACCAGTCAATAAACGCAGCCCCCAAAGTAACCCAATACCACTGGCGATCGGTGAGCCCCCTGGTGACTACCATCATGCACACAATCAACAGGCAGCCAATTCGAAATCCGTTGTGTCTGAAAATGAGAATAATGTAGCGGATAAATTGCTTCAATCCGGTGCAAGCTGGGTTGATATTTACAAGCAGCTTGCAACAGCAATTGCTATACGGCACTACTCTCCCAAGACACTGCAAGCCTACCAGTCCTGGATTAGAAAGCTGCAGACTTTTGTGAAAAGCAAAGATCCAGGGCTCCTTTGTAAAGAGGATGTCCAGGAGTTTCTAAGTTTTCTGGCAGTTGAGCGGAAGGTGTCCGCCTCAAGCCAAAACCAGGCTTTTAATGCACTGCTATTTCTCTTCAGTCATATCCTTGAAAAGGACTTTAAGAATATTCAGGGTGTTGTGAGAGCAAAAAGGAAGCCGTACATTCCCGTTGTTTTATCCAGGGATGAGGTATACCAGGTATTGGCTGCTCTTCCACATCCCTATAATCTCGTTGGCAAGCTACTCTACGGTTGTGGTCTGCGCCTGTTTGAGTGTTTAAAATTGCGGGTACAGGATCTGAATTTTGATATGGCACTCTTGACGGTGCATGACGGGAAAGGAAAAAAAGATCGCACTGTGCCGATGCCCCGGGTATTGATTCCGGATCTTAGGGTGCAGCTTGATGAGGTGAAAAAACTCCACAGGGAGGATCTTAAAAGTGGTTATGCCGGTACATTTTTACCTGCATCGCTGGGGCGTAAGTATACGAGTGCCGCCAGAGAACTCTCCTGGCAGTGGTTGTTTCCAGCTAAAACACTCACATTCGTGCCTGATGAGCAGGTGTACCGTCGCTACCATCTACATGAGCGCCATGTTCAAAAAGCTATTAAGCGGGCGGTACAGCAGTCACAGATTACCAAACGTGCAACTGCGCATACCATGAGGCACTCATTTGCAAGTCACTTGTTACAAAATAATTACGATATACGGACGGTACAGGAGTTACTCGGGCATAGTGATGTAAGAACAACAATGATCTATACCCATACGATTCAGAGTACGACACTTAAACAGGCCAAGAGCCCATTGGATCTTCCATAGGTGGTTACCGATTGAAGTGTGACAACTCACCCTATTCAATAAGTAGCTGAACTTCTGCTAATCTTACGCTCATAGCAGGCGGGGCTGCCCGCCAGCCCTTTCAGCTGAATTATTCTGGGCACGATGTTGAGATTTTCCCCCACACCGCTGTTACCAGCCTCTATCCGCCAACTACCGGCACAAACGTGGATTGCCTACGGCGTTGCCTCTCTCTTCCTTTTTCTGGGGTGCGTGGTCAGCCTCAGGACTAACGACTGGAACTGGTTCACCCGCAGTGGTTCATTGGTAGTGATTGTCGGCCTGATCCTCACCTCTCAGCAGATTTACGAGCACCTGGAGTACCTGGCCTATCGGCCGCCGTTAAAGCGGGGGGTGGGTTCCGGCCGCTCCAATCACGACTGGGCACAGGGGAGTGACAAGCGCCGCCTGCTTGACCGCCGCTACAGCAATGAGGTGATCTGGCAGAAAGAGGCCCACGGCTTTTACCTCTTGATTATTGGCACGGCGGTATGGGGTCTGGGGGATCTGATTGGGATTTACCTGCTCTGACAGAGCGGGTAGCGACAGTGCGGACACTGCCCCATATAAAGAGGTGCGCCCTTGAATTTCGTTGTTATCACCCCATCTTGGTCAGTTACAATAAGTTACCCCCCGGGTTTTTGAGGACATACAGAGTGGAGCCACTAAGAGGCACAACAATTCTCTCCATCCGCCGTAACGGCAAGGTGGTGATCGGCGGTGACGGCCAGGTCTCCATGGGCAATACGGTGATGAAGGGCAACGCCCGCAAGGTGCGCAGGCTCTATAAGAACCAGGTGCTGGCCGGTTTTGCAGGGGCCACCGCTGATGCCTTTACCCTGTTTGAGCGCTTTGAAGGCAAGCTGGAGAAGCACCATGGCCACCTCACCCGGGCGGCGGTGGAGCTGGCGAAAGATTGGCGTACGGATCGCGCCCTACGCCGCCTGGAGGCGCTGCTGGTGGTGGCGGACAAGACTGCCTCACTGATCATCACCGGTACCGGTGATGTGATCGAGCCGGAAGAGAGCCTGATGTCCATCGGCTCCGGCGGGCCTTTTGCCCAGGCGGCGGCCCGTGCTCTGCTGCAGAATACTGAGCTGGACGCCCGGGCCATCGTTGAGAAGGGCCTCGGCATTGCCGCCGATATCTGCGTCTATACCAATCATAATCTTACTATCGAGGAGCTGGACTGCGAGTCCTGAACCTCCCGTCTAAAATAATCATGTCTGAAATCACCCCCCAAGAGATTGTCCGCGAACTGGATAAACACATCATCGGTCAGTCCGATGCCAAGCGCTCCGTCGCCATCGCTCTGCGCAACCGCTGGCGCCGCTCCCAGGTGGCCGATGAGCTGCGTAACGAGATCACGCCGAAAAACATTCTGATGATCGGCCCTACCGGTGTCGGCAAGACCGAGATCGCCCGTCGTCTTGCGAAGCTGGCGAATGCTCCGTTCATCAAGATAGAGGCGACAAAATTCACCGAAGTAGGGTATGTGGGTCGCGATGTTGACTCCATCATCCGCGATCTCGCAGATTCTGCGATAAAGATGGTGCGTGAACAGGCCCTCGACAAGGTGCAGGATCAGGCGGCCGACGCTGCTGAGGAGCGTGTGTTGGATACCCTGCTGCCAGGCCCTGCAGCCAACAGTTGGGAAAACGACGATAACCCTGCCCCCCTCGCCCCCTCCACCCGCGACAAGTTTCGTATCAAAATCCGAAACGGCGAGATGGATGAGAAGGAGATCGAGATCGATGTCTCCCAGACCCCCATGGGGGTTGAGATCATGGCCCCTCCCGGTATGGAGGAGATGACCAGCCAGCTCCAGGGGATGTTTCAGAACCTGGGCGGCGGACGCACCCGCAAGCGTAAGCTGCGTATCAAGGATGCCCTGAAGATCCTGCAGGATGAAGAGGCGGCCAAGCGCATCAATGATGATGATCTCAAGCTGAAGGCGCAGGAGATGGTGGAGCAGACCGGCATTGTCTTCCTCGACGAGCTTGACAAGGTGGCCAGCCGCTCCGAATACGGTGGCCCTGATGTCTCCCGCGAGGGGGTGCAGCGCGATCTGCTACCGCTGGTGGAGGGGTGTACCGTCTCCACCAAGGCGGGGATGGTGAAGACCGATCATATTCTGTTTATCGCCTCCGGCGCTTTCCATCTTGCCAAGCCGTCGGATCTGATTCCCGAGCTGCAGGGGCGGCTGCCGATTCGAGTTGAGCTGCGGGCGCTGACCAGCGATGACTTTATCCGCATTCTTACCGAACCCGATGCTTCGCTGACTGATCAATACACAGCGCTGATGGCCACTGAAGGTGTGGCTTTGGAGTTTACCGAGGGCGGCATCAAACGCATTGCCGAGATCGCCTGGCAGGTGAACGAGGCCACCGAGAACATCGGCGCCCGCCGCCTGCACACCGTAATGGAGCGGCTGCTGGAGAGCATCTCCTACACCGCCTCCGAGGTGCCTGGCACTACGGTAACCATTGATGAGCTATACGTAGACAATAATCTCAAAGAGCTGGCGGCGGACGATGATCTGAGCCGGTTTATTCTTTAACCTAGAATCCGCAGTTGGACGGGGTGAAGTGTGCGTTTGCGGTGGTGCAGGGCAAGGCACAACGACGCGTAATAGTTAGTCTATTGCAAGGAGTTGTAACGCCGCCATGCGCCACCGCAAGCGTGCAATTCACGCTGTAGCGTGACTCACCCAGCAAGTGAAAGGAGAGATCGAAGTCAATGGTATTCATATCAGCCACTTAGTCTCAGAATGGAGCGGTCAACTGCGGTTTCTAGGTTTAACTTAAGTTGCGGAGTTCAAATGGTGATCTGAGCCTCTGTCGCGATAAGGGTCGGAGTCGATTGCAATTGAGAGTGTTGGGAAATACACCGAATTTCGGTGCAATCGACTCCGACCCCGGGTACTACCGGAATTCATCGCGGTTCGAGAAACCGCTCCTACAGGATGATCCAAATGCAGGGGCGAGCCTGTTCGTGATGAACTCCGAACCATGCCTATCGCGAACAAGTTCGCTGCTACGGCCTTTCGGTTTATAGACAAATTTATTTCAGGAGTTACGCCATGTCCAAACATGTTCCAAAAGAGCTGAATCTGCACCGTCAGTCACGGGTGCTGGAGATCACCTTTGATGACGGCGCCCACTTCAATCTGCCGTGCGAATACCTGCGTGTCTTCTCCCCCTCCGCCGAGGTGCAGGGCCACGGCCCCGGCCAGGAGACCCTGCAGCTGGGCAAGGAGGATGTGAACATCGTCCAGATCGATCCCGTGGGTAACTACGCCGTCTGCTTCCATTTTGATGATGAGCACAACACCGGCATCTACGCCTGGGACACCCTCTACGACCTGGGCACCAACCAGGAGCAGAACTGGAAGAGCTATCTGGCGCGCCTTGAGGCGGCGGGGCATAAGCGTAAAGCGCCTAATTAATCCCGCTTGGCTGCACGGCCATCGGTTGGCATGCAGCGCTTTTTCCCTGTGGAGCGAACTTGTTTGTGATGGACTCCAAAACATGCTCTTCGCGAACAAGTTCGCTCCTACGGGTATTGGGTAAACCGAGGTAGGCAACACGATTACGTAGTCAAGGCCCCATGAATCACCAGCAACGCATCTGGCAGACGGTTCAACTCATCCCCCGTGGGCGGGTTGCCGGCTATGGTCAGGTGGCGGATCTCGCCGGACTACCTGGCAGGGCGCGCATGGTGGGCAGGGCACTGGGGCAGGCACCTGCCGGGATGGCCCTTCCCTGGTATAGAGTTCTGCGCAGTAGTGGTCAAATCGCCTTTCCCACCGGTTCCGATAAGGCAGAACGTCAGAAAGGTGCGTTACAGGAAGAGGGCGTCGTTGTTCTCAATAACCGTGTAAAGATGAGTGAGTTTCGCTGGCAGCCCGATCTGGCGGAGCTGTTGATGATGGAGTATTGACCCCCCGCCCGATGCCACCTTGTGGGAGCGAGCTTGTTGGCAATGGACTCCGAAACATGCTCTTCGCGAACAAGTTCGCTCCTACGGTTTATTGTGCATAGCCATTTTCAAATATTTGTGCTCATACGCGTTTATTTGTGGCCAATATCATCCCAACGTCTTCTATCATCAGCTGAGCATCAACGGTAATCAGATTACATTTTCCCCGCCGCGCCAAAACCAAGTAGAATCTACGCCAAATCCCAAGCAACCCTGATCGACAGGCGAGAGATGTCCCATGACAGATAAAGGCACCACCCATTTCGGTTATGAAACGGTGCAGGAGAACGAGAAGGCTGGCCGTGTACGCCAGGTATTCGACTCGGTGGCCTCCCGCTACGACATCATGAATGATCTGATGTCGTTTGGCATTCATCGCCTGTGGAAGCGCTTTGCGGTGGAGCTGGCCGGTATCCGGCGTGGCCACAAGGTGCTTGATCTCGCCTCCGGCACCGGTGATCTGGCCGCCCGCTTCGCTGGACTGGTGGGGCCGGAGGGGATGGTGGTGATGACCGATATCAACGCCGCCATGCTGGAACAGGGGCGCATCCGCATGACCGATGACGGCCTGGTGGGCAATATTGGCTACACCCAGGTGAACGCCGAAGCGATCCCCTTTCCCGATAACAGGTTTGACTGCATTACCATCGCCTTTGGCCTGCGCAACGTCACCGACAAACAGCGTGCGCTAAACGAGATGCAGCGGGTGCTGAAGCCCGGCGGGCGAGTACTGGTGCTGGAGTTCTCCCACCCCCGGGGAGCTACACTGAAAAGTGTCTACGACCTCTACTCATTCAAACTGCTGCCGAAAATCGGCAAGGTGATCACAGATGATGAGGAGAGCTACCGCTACCTGGCGGAGTCGATCCGTATGCACCCCGATCAGGAGACCCTGAAAGAGATGATGGAGCAGGCCGGGCTGGATCGTTGTGACTACCACAACCTGACCGGTGGCATCGTTGCAGTGCACCGGGGGTTTAAGCTGTAGCTTCAAGACTATGACCATCCACGATCTCACTTACGCCAGCCTGGAGGAGGCGATCAATCGCTACCTCGCCCTTGACCCCAATGCCGTTGAGCAGCTTAGGCAGTTTCACGGACGGGTGATCGCCTTCGAAATGGTCGGCCTGGGCCAGACACTCTACTTTATTCCCGGCCCGGCACGGCTGCAGCTGCTCTCCCGCTGTGAGGGTGAAGCGGATTGCAGCCTCAGTGGTACGCCGTTGGCGCTGTTTCGTATGGGCGGGCAGCGTAGCGGCGCTGATCAGCTCTTTGACGGCACGGTGAAGATCAGTGGTGACAGTGAGTTGGCCCACCGCTTCGGCAAAATTCTCGCCGACATCGATATCGATTGGGAGGAGCAGCTCTCCCGCTATACCGGCGATACTGTGGCCCACCAAGTGGGCAACCTGTTTCGCGGTGTCACTCACTGGGGCGGCCGCAGCCTTGACACTCTTGGTCTCAATCTGCAGGAGTATCTCCAGGAGGAGCAGCAACTGTTGCCGGTAAAAGCAGAGGTCGACGCCTTTCTCAACGACGTCGATACCCTGCGCGATGATGTCGAGCGGCTACAGGCGCGTATCAAGCAGCTGAAAAATAACCAACAATCGAGTAAAGAATAGGATGATTCGCCCTTCTGAAGCGCTGCGCCTGCTGCATATCAACCGGGTGCTGCTGCGCCATGGATTGGATGAGGTGATTCTCGCCACTCACCTGTTCCGACCGATCCGTTATCTGATCTACCTCTCACCCTGGTACTGGCTGCGGCGCAACCGCCTGCCCTCCCATCCGGTGCGTATACGCCACACCCTGGAGGATCTTGGCCCGATCTTTGTTAAATTCGGCCAGATTCTCTCCACCCGCCGCGACCTGCTGCCCGATGATATTGCCGACGAGTTGGCCCAACTGCAGGATGCCGTACCCCCATTCGCCGGCAAAGAGGCGCGCCGGATCGTCGAGAAGGCGTTCGGCCACCCCATCGAGGAGGTGCTGGATGAGTTCGATGAGACCCCCCTCGCTTCCGCCTCTATTGCCCAGGTTCACACAGCACGGCTGAAACAGGGTGGGGAGGTGGTGGTAAAGGTGCTGCGGCCGGATATCGAGAAGGTGATCCGCCGCGATGTCGGGCTGCTCTATCTCATCGCCGGTCTGGCCAATCGCTACTGGAAGGAGGCCAAACGGCTGCACCCCCTGGAGGTGGTCGCCGATTACGAGAAGACCATTCTCGACGAACTCAATCTCCAGCGTGAGGCCGCCAACGCCTCCCAACTGCGGCGCAACTGGGAGGGCAGCGACATCCTCTATGTACCGGAGATCCACTGGGATCTGACGCACAAGAATGTCCTGGTGATGGAGCGCATCTACGGCATCCCGGTGGGCGATATTGCTACCCTCAAGGCCCAGGGTGTCAGCATGAAACAGCTGGGAGAGCAGGGCGTCGAGATCTTCTTTACCCAGGTGTTCCGCGACAACTTTTTTCACGCCGACATGCACCCGGGCAATATTTTTGTTGAGCCCGGCGGCCGTTATATCGCCGTTGACTTCGGCATTGTCGGCGCCCTCACCAGTGAGGATCAGCGCTACTTGGCGGAGAACCTGCTGGCCTTCTTCAACCGTGACTACCGGCGGGTAGCGGAGCTGCATGTGGAGTCGGCGTGGGTACCCAAGGGAACCAGTGTAGAGGACTTCGAGTCGGCTATCCGCACTGTCTGCGAACCAATATTCAACAAACCGCTGAGCGAAATCTCCTTCGGTCACTTTCTCCTCAATCTGTTTCAGACCGCCCGCCGTTTCGATATGGAGGTGCAACCCCAGCTGGTACTGCTGCAGAAGACCCTGCTCTATATTGAGGGACTGGGTCGTCAGCTCTATCCCGAACTCGACCTGTGGTCCACCGCCAAACCCTTTATGGAACGCTGGATGAAAGAGCAGGTGGGTCCCAAGGCGTTTGCCCGCAAACTGAAAAAGAATCTGCCGCAGATCGCCGAGCATGCCGCCGACATGCCGGTGATCGCCCACAAGGTGCTGCAGGATGCCGCCGAGGGACGGCTGGAGCTGAAGTGGCGGTCGGAAGAGCTGGAGCATCTGCGCCGTGACCTGAAAGAGAACCAGCGTCAGACTGTCGCCACCATCAGCGGCGGCGCCATGCTGATCTCCGGCTGCCTGATGCTGACCCTCGGCCCAAGCGTGCTGCTGCCCGCCGCCCC
>JBEVXT010000780.1:8777-12488 GCA_040505955.1 Sedimenticola sp.
AGACTGTCGCCACCATCAGCGGCGGCGCCATGCTGATCTCCGGCTGCCTGATGCTGACCCTCGGCCCAAGCGTGCTGCTGCCCGCCGCCCCAGTCGCCTTCATCGGCATCAGCCTGGGATCCATCGGTGCGGCGCTGCTTCTGAGTGCTCTTCTACGGTCTTGAAAGGCAAAAAATTGGGTAACTCTTGTATTCCTCCGGGGTCGGAGTCGATTGCGGCAAGAAACGGTAAATTTCCTTACCCTCTTCAACGCAATGCTTCCGCTCCCAGCTCACGCTTCTTACCCACATCCATGTGGGCAATCGACTCCGACCCCTGCCGTGTGTACCTAAATCCTGAAAACCACAGTTATGGCGGAACAGAGGTGTTGTAGGAGCGAACTTGTTCGCGATGGACTTCGAAACGTGCTCTTCGCGAACAAGTTCGCTCCTACACCTGAGTTTCAGATTACCGTGCTGAATAGTTACAAAATGGGTAACTATTCAGTTCACCCCTGAAACCCGCCGTTTCTGCATTAAAAAATGATCATTAGGTCGATGATCGTTACCGCTTCGAGTTCTTCACAACCTTGAGCGAGGGGGATGAGGGTTCTTGCCATAGCTTGTTCCTCCCTTGAGTTTGGATCATCTCGGACGCCGGGATCAGCCGAACACCCAGTGATGCGGTCTCGGCAAGCAGTTTTTTCAACACCAGGGCAGTCTCCGGGTAGGGGTGGCCTATGCCCACGGCGTAACCTGTGCGCTTTGCCTGCCTGATGAGCTGACGGAACTGGGCGAGAATCGCCGCCGGATCCCGATTGTTATCGAGGAAGATGTCGCGTCGGGTATTGGGCACCCGGTATTCATCCGCCAGCAGACTGGCAACCGTGCCCTCGGATGTTCTGCTGTCGATAAAAAAGAGTTCCCCGTATTGCCGCAGTCCCTGCATCAGCCAGCTCATCGAGCCGGGGTGCTGGGTCAGCAGGCTACCCATGTGGTTGTTCACCCCCTTTACATGGGGTATCGCTTTGATATCTTCCGCCAGGGTGTGCAGGAACCGCTTCTCGGTCATATGCAGGGTCAATCCCCCGGGACCCAGACGATTACCCTGGTGGGACTGCATGGGGAGATGGAGCATCACCTCTTTACCCGCCTCATGGGCCTTTTGGGCCAGTGTGCGGGCGTATTGGGTATGGGGAAGAAAGGCGTAGGTAATCGGGCCCGGCACCTCAAGGGCGCCGATACCCCACCCTTTGTGGTTGCCCATGTCATCGATGATGATGGTAATGGCGGGTAGTTTCTCGCCAGCAGCCACGGGAGTAAACAGGAGTGCTGACAGCATCAGCAATCCCGCCATGCCACGCCATAAAGCCACCGGCTGCAGCCCCATTCAGCCCTGGCCCCTGAGGATGTAGAGCCCCTTCAGCAGGTTAAGCGCCTCGTTGAGGATAAAGTCTTTCTGCGCCAGACTCTTTTTCTCCTCTTCCCCGGCCTCTACTTTCTTATCATCGGCCGCTTTTCCCTCCTTGCCGTTACCGTTGGCCAGATGTCCGCTCAGGTCGGACTCCTTGATCCGGTTTTGATCCGCATCAGCCGTTTCAGCCACCTTGATATTCTCTATCTCAATATCGGGCTCGATCCCCTCGGCCTGGATGGAGCGGCCGTTGGGGGTGAAGTAGCGGGCGGTGGTGAGTTTGACGGCGGTCTCTTCGGTGATCGGGATGATGGTCTGTACCGAGCCCTTGCCGAAGGTCTTGCTACCCATAATGATCGCCCGTTTGTGATCCTGCAGCGCTCCGGCGACAATCTCCGAGGCGGAGGCGGAGCCGCCGTTGACCAGCACCACCATCGGCAGCCCCTCCAGCACATCATCCGGTGCCGCCTTGAAGTCCATTCGCGACGACTCTTCGCGGCCCTTGGTAAACACAATCACTCCGTCAGTAAGAAAGGCGTCGCTCACCGATACCGCACCGCTGAGTATGCCGCCGGGGTTGTTGCGCAGATCCAGCACCATGCCGCGCAGGCCCCCTTCAGACTCGCTTTTCAGCCTGCTCAGCAGTTTCAACATATCCTCGGTGGTACGGGACTGAAAGTGGGAAATACGAAGATAGCCGTAGCTGGCATCCAACACCTTCCCTTTAACGCTGGCCACCTTGATGACGGCGCGGACAATAGTGAGTTTGAGCGGTTTATCCCGGCCCTTGCGGATGATGGTCAACTCCAGCTCTGAGCCGGGTTTTCCGCGCATCGCGTTGATCGCCTCATCCAGGCTCATCCCCTTAACCGGCTGCTCATCGAGACGGACGATCAAGTCGCCGGCCTCAATGCCGGCGCGCTGGGCCGGCGTGTCGTCGATGGGGGCGATGACACGGATAAAGCCATCCTCCAGACCCACCTCGATACCGAGACCGCCAAACTCCCCATGGGTGCCGACTTTAAGCTCCTTGTACTCATCTCTTCCCAGATAGGAGGAGTGCGGATCAAGGCCAGAAAGCATGCCGCGAATGGCGTCCTCCAGCAGTTGCCGATCACCTACCGGCTCGACATAGTCCTGCTTGATGCGCCCGAAAATCTCGGCGAAGGCCCGCAGTTCCTGCACCGGCAGAGGTTCAGCCTGAGCCTCTGTCGGCGGACTGTATGAGAGAACGCCGCCTGCAGCGGCTCCCAGGATAAGTGTTAATACCAAGCCAAACTTATGCTTCATACTCTATTCTCGGTGTTCGTCAGCATCCCCAGCACACTCCTGGAGCCCAGCTGACCGGCGGGATTGATCAGGCCGCCTACCCTGTTGTTTCTTGGCCGTTTGCACCAGGCTTTGGGGTTGACCGGCCGCCCCTTGTAGCGAATACCGAAATAGACTCCGGGATTGTTCTGGCCGCCACTGCTACCTACCAGCGCTACCGGCTCCCCCGCCTCGACCCACTCGCCGGTCTCCTTGAAGAGACTCTGGTTGTGGCCGTAGAGACTCATAAATCCGTCACCATGGTCGACAATCAGCAGCAGCCCGAAACCACGTAACCAGTCGGCGAAGGCGACCCTACCGTGGTGTATCGACTTCACCTCCCGTCCCTCGGGGGCGGAGATCACTACCCCGTCCCACTTCAGGTTACCCGCCCGGGCGGTACCGAATTTTGCCGTCAGGCGACCTTTCGACGGCCAACTGAGTCTACCCTTGCGGCTCTTGAAGAGCTTACGATCAAGCTTTCCCAGCGGTTGTGCAATCAGCTCCTCCTGCAGTGACGACAGCAGCTTCTGCAGCTGCGCTTCATCCTGTTGCAGCCCCTCCAGCCGCTGCCCTTTGCTGCGAAGATCCAGGTTCAGCGCAGCCACCACCCGCATACGCTCCTCCTGAGCCAGATCCAGCTGCTGCTTGCTCTCCAGCTCGCTGCTCTGCAGTTCGACCAGCCGCTGCTCTTCCAGTCTGAGGGCCTGCTCGGTGTTGCGCAGGGTCTCCAGCACGGTGCTGATCTGCTTCATCCGCTCGGTACGGGTGCGGTTAAAGTAATCGTAGTATACAAGCATACGGCTGACCACTGCCGGATCCTGCTGATTGAGAAGGATTTTCAGCCGTTCCTGGCGGCCCATGGCATAAGCCGCCCGCACCTGACCGGCGAGCACCTGCTGATGCCCCGCCAGCTCATACTGCTGTGCCTGCTGCTTCTCCCGCAGCTTCCCCAGGCGCTGCTTTTGGCGCTCCAGGCTCCCCGCCAGTACCCGCAGATGGCGGGTGACT
>JBEVXT010000781.1:0-9535 GCA_040505955.1 Sedimenticola sp.
TGTCGTTCAAATAGCCACGAAACTGGAAACGGTGGATACAATAGTGAATGTCTTCAGCCTACGTGTGTGCGCGCGGTAATTCTACTCGACAACCCGGTTGAACACGTGGTTGGTTATGATGCGTTGGCGGTTTACATCAACAAGGCCAATCCAGCTGCATCACTCAGTTTCGAACAGTTGAACACCCTGGATCATCATCCGCTCCGATATAAAACACAAGGCAAGACTTAACGCCATGAAGATCATACTCAATGCCGTGCCCTATCAACAGGTTAATCCAGACCTGGATCTTACACCTGATCCGGCAGTAGTGACTTCAGGCTCCGGTGAGTTGGAATTGATACGGACGAAGCGCCTTAAAGATTGCGCACCGCAGAGGTGATTCAGCAGTTGCTGACGGCGAATTATGCGATCAGTACCACTTTAGCGTTTTTTAGAAAGAGGCACGGATTGCAGCCGGCAATAGACTCTCCCGCCCCAGAGGGGGGAACTTGTCGATGTCGGCGGAAAAGTTTGTTTTTTGTTAACCGGGTGATCTCTTGAGGAATCCCATTTACTTTTTAAAGGAGAAATTATGCGATCTACAAATCCGATAGGATCACTGCTCGGCCACTCGCCGTTCAAGCCGATGCAGGAACATATGCGTATCACAAAAGATTGTGCTGCGGAACTTCCAGCGCTGTTTGACGCCTTTATCGAAGGGAGTCAGGAGGGGTTGCTTGAGCAGAAAGATAAGATATTCACACTGGAGCAGGAGGCCGATAATCTGAAAAATGATCTCCGGGCACACCTCCCCAAGAGCCTGTTTATGCCGGTCGACCGCCGGGATCTGCTGGAGCTGCTGGATGTGCAGGACAACATCGCCAATACCGCCCAGGATATCGCCGGATTGATGATGCAGAGAGATATGGCTGTTCCCGACAAGATGAAAGAAGCCCTCGCCGCCATGGTGCAGCGCTGCGTGGATACGGTCAATCAGGCAGCTACGATCATTGAGACTCTTGATGAGCTAATCGAGATGGGCTTCAGCGGCAGGGAAGCTAGTCGTGTAGAGGAGATGGTGGCCGCACTCGCCAGCACTGAGGACGAGACCGATCAGATGGGTATTGCACTTACCCACACCCTGTTCTCGTTAGAGGGTGAGATGAGTCCGGTAACCGTCATGTTCTGGTATCAGATGCTTCAGTGGATCGGCAATCTCGCTGACGACGCCGAGCGTGTAGGCAATCGCATGACACTGCTTATCGCTCGCTAGGGGAGATACCCGGCGATTGCCGCCTGACTGTTTTCAGGCATACACCAACATATCATTTACCTTTGCGTAATTGCGCATGGGTGGAGCACATATAATTTATTATTGAGGAGTCCGTTATGGAGATCATTTCCGAATGGGGTTTTGTATTTCTAACCATGGCCGTTATTTTCGGCTTTTATATGACCTGGGGCATTGGCGCCAACGACGTGGCCAACGCCATGGGAACCTCGGTCGGTTCCGGCGCTATTACCGTCAAACAGGCCATCATCATCGCAGCAATCTTTGAGTTTGCCGGTGCATTTATTGCCGGTGGCGCGGTCACCAAGACCATCCGTAAGGGTATCATCGATCCCGGCAGTATCACCGGCTCACCCGAACTGCTGGTCTACGGCATGCTGGCCGCCCTTCTGGCGGCGGCAATCTGGCTGATGGTCGCCTCCACCAAAGGCTGGCCGGTCTCCACCACCCACACCATCGTCGGTGCTATTGTTGGCTTCGCAACCGTCGGTATCGGCGTTGATGCGGTCAACTGGGGCAAGATCGGCGGTATCGTTGCAAGCTGGCTCGTCTCTCCTCTGGTAGGCGGCTTCTTTGCCCTGATGATAATGATCAGTATTCGCAAGCTCATCCTCAATACCGACAACCCCTTCCAGCAGGCCCGCAAGTGGGCACCGATGTATGTGTTCCTTGTTGGCTGGATCGTCTCGCTGGTTACCATGTTTAAGGGGCTGAAGCACCTTAAGCTGGAGCTGAGTGTTATCGAGAGCGTCATCGCGGCTACCGTGGTCGGTATTATCGTAGCGATTATCGGCAAGATGATGATCAACCGGGTGAAAGTGGATGACGAAGCGGACAAGGTTTACCACTTCGCCAGCGTGGAGAAGGTCTTTACACCGTTGATGATTTTCACCGCCTGCGCAATGGCTTTCGCACACGGCTCCAATGACGTGGCCAACGGTATTGGCCCCCTGGCCGCCGTAGTCTCTATCGTCGAGAGTGGCGGTGAGGTAGGACAGAAGGCAGGTCTGCCGATCTGGATTCTCCTCCTCGGTGGTGCCGGTATCGTTATTGGTCTGGCCACCATGGGCTACAAGGTGATGCAGACTATCGGCACCAAGATCACCGAACTGACCCCCACCCGCGGATACGCCGCCACACTGGCTGCCGCCATCACCGTGGTTGTCGCCTCCAAGACCGGTCTGCCAGTCTCCACCACCCAGATTGCCGTAGGCTGTGTTATGGGTGTCGGTTTGGCCCGTGGGCTCGGCGCCATTGACCTTCGGGTTGTCGGCGGCATCATCGCCTCCTGGCTCATCACTCTGCCGGCCGGTGCTATTCTGGCCGCGACCTTCTTCTTCATCTTTAAAGCTATATTTAGCTGATAACGGAGGCTCCCCCTGGTTAACGGGGGGAGTCTGTCCATTTTGGCTCCAAAAAATAAAAATAAAGGCGAGAGGGGGCAGGTCTCCCATTGCACATCAGTCTCAGACGATTTAGGGTGAAGTTCTAACATTCCAACAATCGCGTCTGAGGTCACAATCTATGACTTTCAAATTTATTGGGTCTGCCTTAGGTCTGCATAACAGCTATTTGGCCAGAATTCTTTAAGGTCAGCTTGTGGCTAACTCCAGCCATCCCCTTATGATGCCAGGATCGTTGCTGGCAGTAGCAGCGCGAAGCGTATCACCGCCGTCGTCACTATCACCAGCAGTGTATAAACAAGCTCCGCCGGGCGCTGAAACCACCCAACTCCATCACCTCAGACCCACAAGGGGTGCAATCTGTTCGCGACAGCCTGAAAGATATCACCGAGTTGTCGAGCCGTGATGTACGTGAACGTGTGGCGGCGCAGCTTGAAAAAAAGCTTGGCGTGGAAGCGCGAATCGCCTACGAGAACAAGCCTCAGGTCAGCCCCATCCTGATGTATTCAAGCTTCGAGGCATGGCGTGGTCTGCCTTTTCCCCGCAACAGCCAGAAAGAAGAGTTGGAAAATCCTGTAATCACCGGATTTCTCTCCCAGTTGAATACCATGAAACCGGCACTGGAAGCCACGGTGGCACGGGCACTGAAAGAGGAGCAGGATATTATTCTGGAGGGTGTGCATGTCGTCCCTACCCACCTGGATTGTAAAATGGCGAAGAAGAACGCCATTGTCGTGCCGATCATGCTGGCAACAATCAAAAAGGGCTTGTTGAAGCAGCGACTGAAGCACCGCGGGCGGGAAAGGGCGGAAAAGCAACCTCCCCACGGTACTGATAATATTGATGATATATGGGAGTTACAAAGCTACCTGTTGAATGAAGCCGATGTGGCCGGTGTACCCATCATCCACAGTCCCAATATCGAAAAGACCGTCAGGGAAATATTGCTCGTGGTCAGTAACAAGATAATTAAGCATTTCCCGGCACACAAAAAATATGGCGGCGATGATGAGGGCCTCGAAAAATAATTAACTATCCGAAGAGAGTGATATGCGCGTTATCGTTGTGAGGCACTACAAAACCCTGATTAACGTATCCAACCAAATCATGGGCTGGGGTGATTCACCACGCGCCAAAGACTGGCAGGCTGACCTCGCTTTTGTCGACAGGATACTGAGGAAGCATCACCTGAATTTTGACGCTATCTATACAAGCCACCTGGAGAGATCGCGTCAAACAGGGATCTACTACGCAGAAAAGAGGCAGATCTCTCTGCTACATAATGCTCCAGAGTTGAACGAGATAAATTATGGCTCACTCTTTCGAAAAAATAAGAAGTGGGTGGAAAACAATTTCCCCCGCCATAAAAAAGATCCTGATTTCGTCTACCCGAAAGGGGAGAGTTTTCGGCAGATGCAGAAGCGCAGTGTCAAGTTTCTGCTCTCACTGGGTAAGCGACACAAGAGTGAGACAATCCTGGTTGTCATTCATGCGGGTGTCATCAGGGGGATGGTCAGTAACCTGTTGCAACTGCCCTATGAAGAGAACCTGAAAAGGAAGATATCACACCGTTATATCGGCGAATTTTTAATAGAAGGTAAAAGGTGCGTGGGTTACAACGAGCTTGGGAAAGCGTCAGGATTTGTTGCGAAAGACGGCATATCAATTCCCTGGAAGCTGAATTCTGATGCTCACTGACAGGTGCTGCATGACCCAAAAAAAAACCAGATAGGGTTGGAGTGGTATAGAGCCCGTGTATTTTCGTAATTCAGAACTGCTGCAATCGAATTGTCGACGAACATTGTGGCTATTTGACGAAATCGAACCGAAAGCTGAGCTAGAAGTCACTAAGTTTGTGTCGAGTTTCTCAGTGTGTACCCCATAAAATTATTTTTAACAATACTCGAAGCGGGTCAATGGATAATCAGTGGGTGTTTTACAGTTTTCGGGTAAATCGACCGGCTTTTATGGTCTAACTTATTATATTAATACAATATAGTACAAAGAAAAACTTATCTATCTGCCGGTTGTGTTATTTGCGAAAATGCTTATTCCCCTCTGAACTAGTTTATCCTATCCGTTTCCAGGTAGGCCATGAATTTAAGCCTTTTCAGCGTCATGCATCCTCGAATCACACCGCCATTCCCTTATTTAGATCAATATTGTGCTTGATGTAGCCACTTACTCAAATGCCGTTGCGTGTTAACAGAAGTTAAGTTTTCCTAACTCATAAGTAAGATCTTCTAAATTGCTTTCGCTCAGCAAAAACGACTAAATAGGCTTAGTTTATTTAGAAATTCTAATCTTATGTTTGAAAGAAAATTTTTTTATTTGGCTATATCAAATGCATTGGCATCTGTTGGGACGGGGGTCTCAATGATTGCCTTACCTTGGTTGATAGTTAGCCAATACGGAGTAGGTGACAATACAATTTATTTATTAGCCGGAATAGTCAACCTAGTTCTATTCCTTATTGTCCCATTTGTAGGACCGATCATTGACAATTCTAATCGCAAGTACCTAATGATCATTATAAGAATTTCTTTTTCTCTGGTCGTTTTACTTGGATTGACTTTCAATGGCGAAATTTTCAACGTGCCATTGACGATTCTTATCTACTATTTTGCGGGCTCTCTTTTTTACGTTGTAAATATACCGACAAGAACAGCATTCATAAAAGATCTATATCGACCATCTGAATATTCTCGGATCAATAGTTTTCTTGAAGCAGAAAACCAGATAGCTGCAGTTGTTACAGGCGTTGTAGCTATTTTACTAATAGAGCGAGTCAGCATCAGCCAACTCGCACTAATTAATGTCTTACTTTACATGCTTGCCATAGTCTTAATTAGCCTAATTCCTTATACGACACCGCATCTACATTCAGAAAAACAATCAGGAGTTCAGTTGCTAAGTTCCGGGTTAGAGATTGTTCGATATAAATCAGATCAATTTGCATTAATTGCTGTCGGATCATTACCTTACGTTGTGGTAATTGGATTCACCATTTTTCATCCAGCTGCAATTGCTACCTTTGAGAACGCAAATTCTCAGACTTATGCCTTGGTAGAAACTTTATTTGGTCTAGGTGCCATCGTTGCTGGAGTATCAGCAGCCACACTGACTGACCGCATAGTTGACCGAGCCAAATTTCAACTATTTCTAATGTCTTCGTTTGCGTTGGTCTGTTTCGCACACGTTGTCTTTGTTAATTCGTTCGCCTTCATAATTCTCGCCTTTCTGTTGGGATTTCTTAATTCCACTATTCGGATAGTTCGAACCACTCAACAAATGACCCTGTTTTCACAAAACGAAATAGGGAGAGTCGGAGCTTTTTTACAGAGTTGGATTCTTGGCTGTCGAGTATTGCTTATAGGTTGTTTAGCGATCTTTTCAAAAATTCTGAGTGTTCAACACCTCGCAGGAATCCTCACAATGGTGTCTGTATTGGCTTTAGCGAGCCTCATGTATTTGAATAACAAAAACTATGGAGAGTATCAATGATAACAAATGCACTTGGTCTTATTGGCAAGACACCAATCGTAAACCTTTCAAGCTTATTGCCTGAAGGTAGCGGTTCACTATATGCGAAACTGGAAGGCTTTAATCCCGGTGGATCTATAAAGGATCGTCCTGCTCTTACCATGATTGAGGAAGCGGAAAGCAAAGGTCTTCTTAAACCAGGGTCAACAATTGTAGAGTCTACGTCGGGAAACCTAGGCGTTGCATTGGCGATGATTTGTGCTGTTAATGGTTACAAGTGCATTATTGTTGTTGATCCACGTGCAAATAACCACAATTTAAATGCCATTCGAGCCTATGGGGCTTCAGTCGATCTTGTGACGGAATTTGACCCAATTGATGGTACATATCAGCTAGCAAGAATAAAACGCGTAAAGCATTTGGCTTCGACCATACCTGGAGCATTCATGCCATGGCAGTATGGTAACCCCAACAACCCTGAAGCACACTATCGTAGTACTGGCATGGAAATTGACAGTTATTTTGCCGGAAAACTAGATTGCCTGGTTGCCACTGTATCGACAGCAGGTCATTTATCTGGAATATCGCGCTACTTAAAGCATCGAGGCAGGACAACTGTGACTGTCGGTGTTGGCGTAAAAGGTTCAGTGATATTTGGTGGTCAAAAAAGTCCGACAGCGGTAACAGGTATGGGTCTCGCTTGGGTTCCGGAAAATCTGGATGAAAGCGTCGTTGATGAAGCATACTTAACTACGACGGATCAGTGTTTTTCGACTGTCCGTGCAATTGCCAGATCACATGGAATATTGCTTGGAGGTTCTTCCGGAGCATCTTTGTTCGTAGCAATTCACAAAGCAATTACTTTAGGCATGGGAAGTAAAGTACTTGCAATTGCGCCCGATCGAGGAGATAAATACCTTGATGAGCTTTATGACGATGATTGGCTAGAAGAAAAGGGGATTATCTCAGCAAAAGGGATTGAGCCGGTTATCGAAGACACCATGCACCTGAAAGCTTTTCGTTTTCCCCAAAAGGAGCTAGAATCGAAGTTAACTTCAGATAACCAAACTGGTGAGTTAGAAAGTGCTAAATAGAAATATGCCTTTTAAAGGTCTTCAATACTTTGAAGTTGTCGCTCGGCATGGCAGCTTCAAATTAGCTGCCGAAGAATCACATGTGACGCCGCCAGCTATAAGCCAGCAGATTAAGATACTAGAAGATTATTTTGGATTCGAGCTCTTTCGCAGGTCGCCACAGAAAGTTCACCTATCAGAACAAGGGGCAGTATTGTTAAGAGGTGTTCAGTCGTCGTTTGACCTCCTTAACCATACAATCGACCAGCTGGTCGATTCAAATCGTCATATCCGCGTGAGAACAACTTCTAGCTTTTATAGTATGTGGCTGTTGCCAATAGTAGTCGAGTATGAAAATACCTACTTAAATGCGGATGTAAGAGTTTCAGCGGGCATAGAAAATCATACATTCACCTCAAATCACGATATTGAGATAATCTATTCACCTGTACCTTTTGACAATGTAGATGGATCGCTGTTTATGATACCAGAGAGACTTATTCCAGTCTGCTCTCCTGCATACAGACAGCTAAAAGAGCCGTCACTTCACTCCTTAGGACAGCATCGTCTTATCCTGAATTCGCCAGAAGGATATGATTGGCACAAATGGGCAGAAGCACAAGAATTATGTCCAGACACAATTCAGCATCTGACAAATCATGGAATTAAAATGATATCGGATGCTTCCGCTATAGAAGCCGCCATGTCTGGCATGGGAATTGGCCTTGCAAATATTTCCTACGTACGTTCACACATTGAATCTGGCCGATTAGTTCAAGCATGTGAAGCCCCCGTGTTTGAACTTGGATATCACTATGGGAAAAAGATTTCTCATAATAACACCACAGAATTAAATCGCTTTTCTGAATTTTTAGCTTCAAAGGCTTGCGCGTAGGTTTTTATACCTTGCCAATGATTTTAAAAACATCAGGATATTTGGAATTTCGGGGACAGTATACTTAGTTATATCGGCGATTTTTTAATAGAAGGTAAAAGGTGCGTGGGTTACAACGAGCTTGGGAAAGCGTCAGGATTTGTTGCGAAAGACGGCATATCAATTCCCTGGAAGATAAATTCTGATGCGCACTGACAGAGAACCCAATGCCTCAAAGATACCCCTGGGATGAGGGCGCCGAGTGTCTGTCAGCTAGTTGATGCACCCGGAGAACTGTCATAAAACGGTAATATAATCATCATATTTATGTAATAAACAAAATCTATACTGACCACTATGAATAATAATAGAGAGGTCAAAATGAACGCAATAAAAAATAGTAGTAACAATAATAACGAGTTTAAGGGCCCGCGCTTACCCGTAGGGAGGTTTTTACCAGGGATCGCTCTGGTTATGGCGGAGGAGGGTGGCATGAGTCAGGTAAACAGAGATCACAGCTATAACCAGGAACTCGCCGGCCTGCATCAACTGGTGATGAATATGGCAATGTTATGCCGCGGGCAGCTGCAGGAGGCCGTTGATACATTGATCAAACAGGACGTTGATACGGCTCGACAGGTGATTGAGCGCTACCAGCAAGTTAATCTGTTTGATACCCAGGCAAACAACGACCTGGTCACCATCATTGCCAGGCGACAGCCCATTGCCGCAGATTTGCGAGCTATTCTTGCTGCGGGTGAAACGGTAAATAATCTTGAACGGGTAGGCGATCTCGCCAAGCGGATCGCACATCTTACCTGCCACCTCTACGCTGGTGATACTCCACCGCCGGGTGATCACCTGCTGAAAGATATTCCCAGGGTAGGGCGGCATGTTGACAGTATGGTGGCCAAAGCCATCGAGTCATTTGATACCCGGAATCCGGAATTGGCACGGGAGGTGATTAAGATGGGTCGCGCACTGAAGAGTGACTTTAAAGTTGCCTTGCACCGTCTCTCATCTTATCTTCTGGATGATGCCCACAGCATCGGCCATGTTACCGAAATCACCCTCTGTCTGCGCTCACTGGAGCGCGCAGGGGAGCATGCCGGGAATATTGCGGATCATATTGTATCTCTGCGGCCGAGCACTGATCTGCATTGAGTAAAATTTCTGCTTCCGGTGTCAGAAGAGTACCGGTTCTGAACGGTTGCGCCCGGTTGGCCTGGCTCCGTAGAGGGCCTCATCCGCTTGTTGAATAAGGTCTTCCGGGGCCATCTGAACTCTACAAATTCACACCCTATTGATTACTGCATACTGGGCGTACTTCTCACACGCAGGTAGGATGCAAAGCGCGGAATCCCATTACCGGTAAAGCCCTGGTACCTGAACGTGATCACGCTTCCGACCACCGGGGGAACGGCGCGCT
>JBEVXT010000782.1:0-4482 GCA_040505955.1 Sedimenticola sp.
AGTGAAACTGTGAGTTTAACAACTCATACTGACAACAGCATGTTAGCAAGATTTCGATAATATAACTCTGCGATACGCGCAGCAAACCACCAGTCTCGATGGCCATGCAGCACTTCGAAAAAGGTTATGGAGTTCTAATACTCCAACATTAGCAAAGTGATGGCGCAAGCCTATCTGTCCGGCGCTTATATGATGGCGGAGATAGGGTGGTATTTTGGTGTACATTACATGACGGTGAGCCGTGCGGTGAAAAAGGCAGAAGAAAGTGGTGCAACGAACCATAACGTTCTCCCTTTCTGCTTCCATAGCAGGTTCCCACTCATGCTCTCACTGTGCAAACTCAACTATCAATCTTGCTACCTGGAAAACGTAACTATTCAGCTCACCCATGAAACCCACAGTTTCTGAGTTACAAAATAATCATTTACACACATAAACTTACATTTAGTGCCTTTTATTCCGAAAACCACAGTTATGGGGAACAGAGGTGTGGTAGGAGCGAACTTGGTCGCGATGGACTACGAAACGTGCTCTTCGCGAACAAGTTCGCTCCTACATCCGAGTTCTTAATTACCGTGCTGAATAGTTACTGGAAAACAACATTAACCGGGTTGGGGGATGCCACTGCCTTTGGTTCATAGTGAGATATCCACCACATACATTGTTCTTGAATCTTTTTTTAGGCTGTCATAGGGTGGGAACGAATAAAAGTAACTTCTCAACAATCCCGAACGGGTGAGTAGCCTCCCGCGGATTACCGCAATCCTGGCTCAAGGACTTTATGAGAAGTTGTGAGTTAAGTCATGTTCACGGAGGAAGACCACCATGGCACAGTCTACCCCAACAGCAGGAGCCAAAAGGAACAAGCAGCTTCACAGCGGCGGCATTCATCTGGCGCTGGACGCTGCAGGCAGACCGGATGCTCCATCAGAGAGCAGCGCCAGCATCACCCCCATACCCAATTCCAACTATCAACAGATCAGGACGCTGGACGACCTGGCGCTCACCGCGCAGACCCTGGATCAGTTCCCCACGGTCAAGGCGTGGCGGGAAAAGCTCTTTGATTCTGAGTGGATTCCGGAGATCTGTGATGAGCTGCCGAGGTTGCTGACGGAGTTCATGCGCAGGCCTGAAAGCCAACAGCTCACCCCTCAAACCCATCGCGCCCGGGCACTAAAGCATGTTTTCCGCCACAAGCTCCCCCCTGATGAGGGAGAGAGACCTGCTGCCGAGGCAGACGGCACTAAATGATGGGGGATCCTGATCCTCCTAGCTAAGATTGGAGGTTTTTTCACAAAAACCCTGCAAGTACTTTTTTCGATTTTTTTAGCTAAATAGTTAGTCCACAAGAATAAAACCTATTCACCAGCTATTGGCTGGTAAAAGTGTATCTCACCTGTGCTCGCTGCGAACAAATCTGTGTATCTCTGAAGAGCGATAGTCGTGGGATGAAAGGCATCTGTATGGATATTGCTGGGATTATCTTCAGTACCGTCATATGTCAGGGCTTTTGCGTTATTTAATCCCAGCGCATTGTCGAATCCGGTCATCGCTGAGTCTTTGGTTGTAAAAGCCAACTGGCTGTGCGAGTAATAGGTATTGCCGTCCCTGCCCACCCATTTAGATTGTATGGTTTGGTTGTACACCCCGCAGGTGATCCCTTTGAACTTTCCGCCCTCTCCATTGAGAATCATTGTACTTTCGTTACCGTACTTACGGTATACCTTGTCACATCCATCAGCATTAAAAATTGCACAGCCTTTATCTGCCGTCACGCTATAATCGAGTATTTGCATGCCGCCTGACGGTATAATCTGCTTGAACAACGGGAAATTATCTGCATCCGCACCGTTCACCTTTGTCATGCCGACCGTTCTTCTCAACCTTTGAAGCCTGTGATCCAGGCATATCTCTATACCAACATCACGCTCACCGAGAAAGCCAGGCGTGAACCGGGAATTGGTTGAATACTTATTAGTTTGTTTATCACCTTGTATAATGCTGTATGACGGATAATTTGCCATCCATTCAGTTATCATTCCACCAGTTTCTATTTTGTCCTGCCCGTTAAATACACCCATGGTCAAGTCTACAGTGGATTCGCATTGTTTCTCGTAAACAAAAGCCTCCATTTCCGACATCAACGTCCGGTTATAATGAAAATAAATACCACGATTGCGAACAGTACAAAGCTGATTTTCCCGGCATTCTTGCATAAAATCATTCAATGCAGACAAATCATCACTCAATGTTTTCTGACTCAGAAAAGATGCGCTTCTGCGCCACACAGTATGACCTGGCTTATTTGGCGCCATCAATCCAGACGGCAGAACATTATTGAGATTTTTTAAACGCTGCTCGACAAGCTCAGAATTGAGGAACTCTGCATAGTTATCAAGATTGCTCGTTAAAATAGAGCCGATAACAATGTTGTAGTAATTATTGTCATCTGGAATGATGGCCTGAAACTTTTCTTTAAGACATGATTGAATATATTCCAGCGGATAATGTTGAGAATCCACTTTGATATTTGGATACGGCCCCTCTTTGCAATGGAAGAAAAACTCAGGCAAAACAAAATTTCGCACATTAGTTTTATATGAGAGCAGGACTTTCTGAAAGGCTTCTATTACCAGTGAAATTCTTTGGTCAATATCAGCCTTTATCTGTTGCCGAGTGGTGTCGTCGTTTACCCCGACCCACTTCCCTACCACCCACGGACAATTAGGATCATCAATAACAGGACTGAGACTGGAAGGACCCGTATACAAGGACCATGCAGCATATTCTATCTCTTCCATTTGATTATTCCATTTTCATATTGAGTTTATGCCACACTTATTATCAAGGACGGGGCCAACCTCGCCCATACACTGCTCCGCCTCTATATGGCGCCACTGACCCCTTGACCCGTTCCAGGCTCCCTATTTTTTGCGCTGTACTTCCGGCAGCCTTGCGTGGCGGCTTACAGCTGCTTGCTGTCAGCAAACACCTGCCCCAACTGGTAGAACATATCCTTATGAAAACGTTTATTGATGTGGTCGACGAAGACATCCTCCCCTCCACCAAACTGACTGCACACATCCTTGTCGAACAGCATGATGAGGTCTGAACCGCCGAACAGGAAATAGCCGAATTCGTCACCCTTGTTCAGGTAGTCACCGTTGTCCACCGAGATGTTGCAGGAAGAGACGAAATCCATCCCGATGGGCACCAGCGCAACGAGGCCGTTGGGGGACTCGACGACGATCAGGCCTCGATCCTGCTTGAACTGGTAATCGGTGCCGTCGCTGGCCGACAGGTGGCCGTCCTTAAGTGTGACACTGGCATACACCTGCTCGGAGATCACCTTTACGTCGCATACGCTCCCCCGAACCGGTGTGTGATACCGGTGGTAGGTGTACGGGGTCAGGTAGCTGTGGGTGAACACCCCATCCTTGAACCGGTCTGCATAGTCGCTGCCTTCCAATAGCTCTGGGATACTGTATTTGTTGCCTTTAGAGACTTTGATCTCCGAGTTGTCATCGATGGGCAGGCAAACCTGGAACACGCTATCCGCTGGTACGGTCATCACCCCGTCATCGCTCATCCGCTGGTGAATCTCGTCCGGTTTGAACGGCGGCAACGCCTCCACCGGCCGCGGAGGGGCCGTCGCTGTGGGAGGATGATACGACCTGGTTACGGTGCCGATGGGACGCTTCCCCGGCTTCAGGAAACGACAAAAAAAGGTGTTGAAGCTGTTGAAGCCACCGGGCAGAATCTGGAACTGCTCCATCGCGAACCGCGGGTCGTTTAAAAACGAAGAGAGATTATTGGCCGAGGCCGCAGTGTCCAGATAGTTGCCATAGTTCTCGACGAAAAGCGTCATCCACTCCTGAAAGCCACGATACTTTTCTTCGGTCTGGAGAACACCGCCCTGCTGACTGGCGACGAAGTACAGCCCGTGGAACATCTCGCCAAACGTCTCATCCGCTGGCGTTGAGGAGCTGAAGATATTCAGGAAGCGGTATAAATCATCGAGCGTCTTGAAGGTCCCCTGCCAGTCAGGGGGAGTCCATTTCCATTGTTCATGCACATCTCTCATGCAGTCTGCCAATTTGCGCCCCAGATTTTCAGGGTCAGCCTTCACTCTGCGTTCAAGGTCGATGACAATTCGTTGTTTCATCAGCATTGAGGATCTCCTGCGGTGGTATTGAAAAGTTCACTCGTTATAAAAGGATAGGAATTTCAAGCCATAAAATCAATCAAAATCACGATACCCAGCGAGGGCATCGCCCACCAGCCCCATGGATTTTCGAAAAAAGACAGGACACCCATCACTTCCATCTAATGAAGGGCATCCTCATTCAGCGCTCTAATTCAGCACTTTTCCCACCTGAATCAGGGGACACGAATCAGGGGACACGATACCTATTTATCTTTCTTTTTTCGACCCGCTTTCCGGGGTATTAAATCACGCCCTACCAACTTTGATACTTGCCG
>JBEVXT010000783.1:0-3709 GCA_040505955.1 Sedimenticola sp.
TTATTAAAGTACTGTGTGCTCATTTGTACATAATAGCTGTGTTGGGCAATGTCTAATATTCCATTAGTATGTTCAATCAACATTTTGTAGCAATTTTAAAATACAAAATGGTGTCCAAGATGGCGTCCAAAATGGCGACCGAAATGAAAAACTGCAACCGTACTTGCAACCTGATACGTTTGTATGACCGCATTAACATAAATGTGTTACATGTTGAAACATCATGATACAATCTGATCACATTGAACATGTATACGCCTTACATTTGTTTAAGGTCACGTATTATATAAGTAGATTGTGGCTGTTTTTATTTTCCTTGAACATAAACCTGATACGAGATCCGTGATAGGGATCGTTACGCCAACTATTTGTCCCACACCAATGTTTGTACACTGACCTACTGAGTACTGACCATACTGTTGAAGTCAATACAACACACAATGCTGCCTTTACAAATACACGCAGCTGTACATAGCTGTCTGTTTGTGAAACACGAACATTCATGCTCACGTACATGTATCACACTCGCATACCATGTCATTCAACAGTTCAGGAGCTGGTACTGCTTGTGACATTAGCACAGGAATGAGATATTTATTTTCAGCATCATATTCATATTCATATTCCGATGGAACATGCATAGTTGTCTTTGCTGTGAGTGCATTTCGCCACATCAATAGTTGAAATGGACACCGCATACAGAGTAGAAGTAGACTGTTTATTGTTGAGGGGAAGATTCCTCGGTTTCACTGACTTTTAGCTTTTTCACATCGTAGCCCATTGATGGAGACACCCTCTTTTCCCATAAAGGGCACCAACTAAAGCAGTGCATGCCTGTTCGTGCTCTTAACGGAGTGGACATGGTAATATCCCAAGGTCTGATAGGCCTTGGTATGCTCCAGAATCGGTCATTAACGTTCGAAATTCTGCTTTCTTACCCTTGCCGAAGAATGAGCTGCATTTGTCACAGCCAGTTATACAGAAAACAGAAATCATAATGTTTTCCTGTTCCGGGGTTAGTTTATCTTGCAATTCATGCACTGGCACATATCCAGTGAAGTCTGTGTGTACCCCGACTCTACCTGTCTTAAAGTGAATGTGTTGGGCGTGGAAATGGCGCAGAAGCAACACAAGTACGTCGGTGTCTGGACTATCAACAACTATTATATTGGCCCCATTTTCAGCTGCATTAGACGCGTGGAGCAGAGTACGCGTATTGGCCTCTTCCTGACTCTAACGCCGGTATCTCCAATGTTGATCCCACTACATTTTCATGGAGAACATGCTTGTAATATCTTACAGTGACATATTGTCAGGAATGCCGCTACGAAAAAAACAGTAATTCAGTGTCCGTGATTCGCTGAGATAGTATAATGATGTATAACATATTCTGAATATATATATATATACATGCCAGGTACTATGCAAATTTGATCTACATTCTATATGGGAAGCTTATACACAATGTATATCAGCATGGCTTCAGTAAATGCGATCGGACTGGGCTGGTCATTGATTGGGAGCACATTAAGAGTGATTTAAAATGATATGTACCCATCCTCAGTACATCCACGATATGTCGGCTTTGGCTTAATACAAAATAGAGAGTATTTTGACTATGGATATTTCGTACTCAATTGTTTACTCTAGTTATATGTAAAAATAATATTAGATGTCCTATGTCATACTCTTATACATTTTGAGGGCTTATTTGTGGGGAGCACCTGAGCCAATGTCATGTTATTCGGCGATTTTGATGTTCTTCTGATGCTATGATATACCCACGCATCTAGCATCAAGTAATTCAACTTCATTCACAAATTCATTTACACATCGCATAAGGGTATATGGCTTGTTTGTTTTGTCTTGATTTGCTGGTTCTTTGATATCCTTTTACATACGTTAACATACATTGGTTACAACAATCAACTGGATAAAGAGTTGGATGGTGTCTCTCAGGCGACGTATATATTTACAACTGTGATCATCATTCTAAATGATACATTCAAATACAATCACAATTACTACATAGTCATGTTTGAACATCCTCTGTTCATCAGGGATATCAAAAAAATGCTATTAATTTAAAACTGACAGACGAGTTCGTGGACAATATGGCGTCTAATGGTCGCCTTGGAGATCAGACATGAATTTCTAACTGGCAAGAGCAGAAATGGATGTGGTTGAGCTTTATTTGCGTAGCAAATGTCAAGGACTCCTCGGTCTCCACATTTCGAAGAAGACCTGGGTGATCACATATATGGAAGATGACCCTGCTTTTGACTGTTTTCGGAGGTCATATTCCATCCCAGCTGGCCAACAGAGAACTACCACCACATGTGAAAAGCTTGGCGCCATTTGTCTACCGTGTTTACTGTTCAACATGATCCACAGTGTTGCCAACTCTACGATGTGACGATGGGTGAAGTTTTGGTCAAAGAAGTTAGTGGGAGACATGTTTCCTCCGACCCGTGCGGTCCTGAACTCCAATATTACGTGTGCAAATTACATCACCATGTGAGACGAGTGTTACACATCAAGTCCTTCTTCCCATTTAGAAACAAATGATGGAGTGTTGAGAAATGTTTGTATCATCCAGTCAGATGCCTCACGCAGTCTGCTCCGAGACATGCAATTGATCTGACTAATTGTGCATGTGGGATGCTCTTCCCAATCATTGACAAGCCCAGTCCGTCCCATTTACTGAAGCCATTATACATTGAATATAAGTTTCCCATATAGGATGTAAATTAAATATGCATAGTATGTGACATGTATATATATATTCAGGATATTGCAGCCCATTTACACTTGTTGCATTCCATAGGGCGGCCTTGTTCAAAACAGTGTAAATCAAGTGCATCATATTACCAGTACATATAGACATTAGGAATCATCCTGAAAATAATTGTCCATCAACACTACATGGATTATACATGCCAAAAAAGTATTGTAGTTCATGTCCGCCTTTCACCCGGCGGCCATCCTAAAAATGTGCTAATTAAATTATGTTTAGCATAATAAACATCCGAAACATTCTAAAGTGAGACCTGCATTGCATGTGCATGATTAGACATGTTAAACATGTTGGTATCCCGTATGGTTCCAACTTTACAATTTCTGCTATTGCGTATGGTGGCCATTTTGAAAACATGCAAATAAGGTGCCATATCCTACCTAAAATAGATTTAAACTTTTAGAAATGTGTTCTATATTACAAATGAATGTGATTAGACATGCTTAACATGTTTTGTAGCCCATTGAGTTAAAAAAAATACTAGTTTTTCTAGATCATTGATGGCGGCCATTTTGAAAATATGCAAATGAGGTGCCTTATCCTACCCCAAATAGATTTAAACCTTCAGAAATGTGTTCTATATCACAAATAAATACAATTAAACCTGCTAAACATGTTTTTAGCCCATTTATTTCAAAAGTTACTAGCTATGCTCTCATTGTAGCGAACATTTTGAAAATATACAAATTTGGGTCGGAAAATTTTAACCCCAATTTTTTCCAATAGTGGGACCCTAAATCTACCTGATAAAGAAAAAAATAATCAATTTTAGCACAAAAATCCCACGGAAATACACTTCATGCCACACAGTGACACTAATAGCACATCAATGCACTTCTACATGTAATTATGTGTGGGTGGAGTAATGTTTACGTATATCGGCATAGACACAATAGTTTATAATATTAAATA
>JBEVXT010000784.1:0-2548 GCA_040505955.1 Sedimenticola sp.
ACCGTTGCGTAAATGTGGTCCAATTGCCTTTTCCATCATACTGGAGTCCCTTAGGTATGGATTTAATGACCTCGACCATGGAGTGTCTATTTACGTGACGTGACCCCTGAGGTACCCCAACATTACCCAGGTTCTCTGAATCAACAACAGAAAACTTAGTTTTCTGTTCCCTGTCATCTGCATACCCTGTATCCCGGCGAAAACCGCCAGTAATTGGAAGTTTTGCATCTACCGCGCCAATGCCGAAATCCAGATTATGGTGCAAGCTATCTGAACCCCCATTTCTCGTTGGGTGTGCCTGCCAAAGCCAGCATCTTGACACCTAGGATCCGGCGTTCGGGCAGAAGGTACATTAGGCAGGAGCCGGTGACCCTCCCTTACCCACTCATCATTAGTCGGTAACCTACATTCCACAGCAGGCTTAGCCTCTATCCTAATTGGATTGGTGGTTACCCTAGTCCCACTAAAAGCCTGTTGCTTCATGGTGCTATCCAGATTCAAGTTTGGGATGGCCCCCGCCCCATCTTGTCCCGGTAGTATGGGGCTCTCTCCCATTTCCCCTCTCTCTCGCTTCAAAAGAGCAGTCACCCTCTGCAAGGTCCGCTGGACTGCGTCCTTTGTCTCCTCGTAGCTGTCGACCGACCCCGCATCAGAGAGGGCGTCAAGACCCTGTTCCTCAAGGCCCGCTCCGTCCCTATCTACCCTATGTTGGGACATTGGCGGAGTTGGGAGGTGGTCGTCAGCTGGCAGGGCAATATTTTCGGCAAAATCCAACATTTGGACCGTGTGACCATCAAACCGGACTCTTAACAATGATTCTAATGTTGTCAGAGTCCAATTACCCCTCTGCTCACGCAAATTAACTATGGTCTTTGCCAGGGCCGGACCGACGCCCGGAATATGTATCAAATCAGACACAGTTGCGAAATTTACCCGTATGGCCATGGTAGCTGTGCTTATTGATGCCATTATGATGTGGGAGACAAGATAAATTCAAAAAAGTTTCAGATAATTTTATTACAGATTTTTTCTTTATTTATTTTCACAAGTACACAAGGATAACAAAAACAGTGAATTCACATGTACTGGGTCTTTACAATGTCTTCAGAGACGATTTGGGAGATTTGGGGCCATGGTATTGGCAGACACAGCAGCGAACAAAAAACAGCCACTCAAATTTTATATCAACTCACTTAGACAGTTCTTAGAACATGTCAAAGAGAATGATACCACTGTATGCTTTCTTAGAAAGCCACCTCAGTTCACAGCCATCTATTTGATAGATGGCGGGAAAATTGCGTTGGCACGTGGTAAACAAAAATCGAGTTTTAAACTCAAATTCCGTGTGCGTGGGCTCTATGTCATCCTCGTCGCCATTGTTGTAAATTCATACATATTGTTTGATCAATTACCTGTCTGTAATGTCGAGCCACCGCTTGTAATCTAGGTTAGAATGTCACTTCTTATCGTCTCGAAACTACACGGCTGCCATGAATCCCAATACGAGGCTCCCCCTTTGCGCAGTACCTCGGCCGTTGCCGTCCGGGGCATGTCTCTTAAGATGCGTAAAGGCCCCCGTGGTTGCAACGGTCCAACACTTCTTTTTAGGCCTCATCAGTCACTCTGGTTTTCACTACAGTATTTCATAGTGAAAGGGTTAATTGCTAACTTGACCGACCGGCACACTTCTGTTCCAAACGGAATACTTCTTTCTTCATACACTTTCACCAGCCGACTTCATCTGTTCCAATGAATTCTTCTTTCTTCTTGAACTTTCACATTCACACATAGGGGCGGGGTGGTGGGACAAGTGCTCCAGATCGACAACTTAAAATGTGGGCGTTTGTTTCTGCTGGTTGAAATATTTTTTTGTTTATGGAGATCAGAAATAAAGCCATGTTTTGAAGCAATTGGACCAAGTTTTAGTCAGACATGGAGAGCACTATTAGTCATTAATTGGACATTTAGTTTAATAATATTTTATTGCAATTATGTACAGCATGAAGATACAATGCAATATACATATGGACATTGACTAAGCAATTCGATTCCCACATGTTGATAACTTTAAAATTGTTCAACGAGTTCTGTCGTGGGAGACAACGCCTGCAAACACGCCACCAAATTTACTCGCCTTTTGACAAGCCAGTCTCTTCGCCGACAAGTCTGCCACTTGCATGAACATTCGCTGTAGGCCTATCTAGCGAAAGCGAAATAAATACCATGTATCTGGAGCACTAAAATAAACTAATAAAAGCCATTTTGGAACTTACCAACCATCACACACACACACATTTGCTTATGTCATCCATGACTTCTTCTTGTGAACTGTTCGCTAGCGTTCGTTTCCACGTGCAGACGACCAGGTAGATGCGCAGTTGAGCCTTTGCGCATACATGACCACCTGTCAGCACGTGAATATCGTGATTGACAGGGGAGGTGATTGAAAATTGACACGCCTAGTATTGAGGAACTCGGGACTTGGAGGGGCGTTACTCAATTGAGACGCGGCATGAGATAACATACCTTAGCACATTTGGGAATTTCG
>JBEVXT010000785.1:0-14573 GCA_040505955.1 Sedimenticola sp.
TTGGCAAATCGTGCGCCATCCATATGGAGGCGGATATCGTTAGCGTTAGCGAAATTGGATAGCGCCTCCAATTCTGCCAGAGAATATATAGTCCCGTGTTCAGTCGCTTGCGTAATCGAGAGTGTTTTTACAGGAGAACACTGTGGGTCATTTTCAGAAAATAGTTCGCAGATAGATTGCAAGCTATCCAGTCCAATTTTTCCGTTCTTTCCCTCAATCGGTATGAGCGGAGAACTATCACAAAAGAAACCCGGCGCAGCGCATTCATCCGTGAAAATATGTGCCCCTTTGTGACACGCTATTGCAGAGCATCTTGGGGTGATGGCTGCCAGCGCCAGAGCATTGGCAGCCGTTCCCGTTGTTACAGGGAAAACGGCAACTTCGGTTTCGAAAATATCCGCTAATAATAAATGAAGTTTTTGGGTTGAAGCATCAGAGCCATAGGATTTGTCATGTTTTCCGACTTCCCGTGAAAGATACTCAAGAATCTTTGGGTGCATTGATGCTGTGTTGTCAGAGCGAAAATTCATGGCTTCAGTGTTCGTAATTGTGAGTCTATACACTCTATTTTATTTTTTTTGAGTCAAAAAGAAGAGTGGCGTAAACGACAATATATGTTATATTTCCGCCAAATTGTAACTCAACGAAGGGTGCGGAAATATGATTACTTGCCCCACGCAAGGTCAGCGAAACATTGCGGTCCTCGTCTACGAGGGTGTTCGGGTTTTTGAGCTTGGAGTCGCCTTTGAGGTGTTTTCTTCATCAAGGCCAAACGATCTGAGCGAATGGTATGATGTTCGCGCATGTTCGGCTGAAGGAGAGGTTGTAAAATCTGATTCAGGTTTTCAAATCGTTTGTGGATACAATCTTGCCAGCCTGGATTGGGCCAATACAATTATAATCCCTGGGTGGCGTGACATAACTGAAACACCACCAAATGCTCTATTGGATGTATTGAAAATCGCCAGCAACCGTGGATGCAGGATCGTTTCATTCTGTTCAGGTGCATTCGTCCTGGCACATGCTGGTCTGCTAGACGGACGGCGAGCAACGACTCATTGGCGTTGGAGTTCTAGGTTTCGTGATTATTTCCCCAAAGTTGATCTGCGAGCCGAATCCCTCTTTCAGCAATCTGGAAATATCTCCACTTCAGGCGGCAGTTCTTCAGCATTGGATTTATGCCTTGCCCTTGTCGAGCAGGATTGTGGACTCGATACCGCGATAGAGGTAAGCCGCCGCATCATTATGCCTCTGAGACGTGGTGGCAATCAGGCTCAATTTTTCGGAGCAGCTAATGACGGTGGTCTGGATGAGAAATTCGGATGTCTTGAGCGCTTTGTGTTGGATAACCTTGGCGAGCAAATCTCAGTCAATAAATTGGCGACCATTGCGAGCATGTCTGAACGCACGTTTCTCCGCAAGTTTTCAAACCATTATTGTACTACCCCTGCGAAATGGTTGAGGCAGAAGCGATTGATGGAAGCGCGCTCACTGCTGCGCCGCAAGAATAAATCCGTGGCTCAAGTTGGAAATGACGTAGGTTTCCAGGATTTGCCTGCATTCGTTTCAGCATTCAGAAAGGAGTTCCAGATGACGCCTGCGCTCTATCGAAAGTCTTTGCTCGGATAATAAGCAAACTTCGTTTGCATAGCGCATATTCCGGCCCATCATGAACACCCATTCTGGGTCAACGTGAACACCCATTCTGATTTAACATGAACACTTTCCCGGAATCTTTCCCTACGCATTGTAAGTCCAACTATTTGTTAACCGCTTTCCTCTTTTGGAGAGAGGCAATGGCTACAAAGAGAATTACACTTCAACCGTCACTTATATCTCTCTAGATAAGTTGTGGTATAAAAAAACCACTTATGAATTAACTATAAGTGGTTGATTTAATTGGTGGGCCTACTAGGACTCGAACCTAGGACCAATGGATTATGAGTCCACTGCTCTAACCAACTGAGCTATAGGCCCGGAAACTTTGTGGGACTTTTACAAGTCGCCATCCAGGAAGCTACGCATTTTCTCCGAACGGGAGGGATGACGCAACTTTCTTAGGGCCTTGGCTTCAATCTGGCGTATGCGCTCACGGGTAACGTCAAACTGTTTGCCTACCTCTTCCAGGGTGTGGTCGGTGTTCATGTCGATGCCGAAGCGCATGCGTAGCACTTTTGCTTCGCGGGAGGTGAGGCCGGAGAGCATCTGCTGTGTCGCTTCGCCTAGTCCTTCGGAGGTGGCCGATTCGATGGGGGAGACAACGCCTGCGTCTTCGATGAAGTCGCCTAGGTGGGAGTCTTCATCGTCGCCGATGGGGGTCTCCATGGAGATCGGCTCTTTGGCGATCTTCAGTACCTTGCGTACTTTGTCTTCCGGCATGTCCATGCGTTCGGCCAGCTCTTCCGGGGTCGCTTCACGGCCCATCTCCTGAACCATCTGGCGGGAGATGCGGTTGAGTTTGTTGATGGTCTCTATCATGTGCACCGGGATACGGATAGTGCGGGCTTGGTCGGCGATGGAACGGGTGATTGCCTGACGAATCCACCAGGTGGCATAGGTGGAGAATTTGTAACCACGGCGGTACTCGAATTTGTCTACGGCTTTCATCAGGCCGATGTTGCCTTCCTGGATCAGGTCGAGGAACTGTAGTCCTCGGTTGGTGTACTTTTTGGCAATGGAGATCACCAGTCGAAGGTTGGCTTCGACCATCTCTTTCTTTGCCCGGCGTGCTTTGGCTTCGCCGATGGACATCTTGCGGTTGATCTCTTTGATGTCGCTGATATGCAGCTGGGTTCTTGATTCCAGTTCCAACAGCCGCTTTTGACAGCGGACGACATCGTCAGCAATCTCGTTCAGCGCATCTGAATATCCTTTACCGGCTTCAATCTGGGTACCTATCCAGCTGAGATCGGTCTCGCTGTCCGGAAAGGAGGTGATGAACTCTTTGCGTGGCATGCGAGCCTGGGTGATGCAGAGATCCATGATGCTCCGCTCCTGGGCACGAATGAAGGCAATGGCGGCGCGCATGTTGGCTGTGATGGCGATGATCAGAGCCGGTATGTAACGGAACTCCATGAATGCCTGGGTCAGGTTCTCCTGGGCTTTCTGGGTTTTGCCGTCATCACGTCCATGCTTCTCCAGGGCCTTAATCATGGTCCTGTATTTTTTTCCGATATTGGCCGCTTTTTGTGCTACCTCTACGGGATCTGGCCCAGTGTCTACCTCCTCTTCATCGCTTTTATCCTTGTTTGCGCCGGCCTGTGGGGGGGGCATGGGTACGGCAACTTCATCAGGATGGGCGAAACCGAGGATGACATCGGTCATCCGGATATCTTCACTCTTTAGCAGGGCAAACTTTTCCAGGATATGGACGCTGGTGTCGGGGAAGGTGGCGAGGGCGGTCAGTACCTGAGCCTGCCCCTCCTCGATCCGCTTGGCGATTTTCAGTTCACCCTCACGGGTAAGCAGCTCAACGGTGCCCATCTCCCGCATGTACATGCGAACCGGGTCGGTGGTGCGGCCAAACTCACTGTCGACGGTGGCCAGCGCTGCAGCTGCGGCCTCGGCGGCATCGTCGTCGGTGGTAACGGCGCTATCGGTCATTACCTGATCGTCGGCGTCGGGTGCAGCTTCATGCACCTGAATGCCCATATCGTTGATCATACGGATGATGTCTTCGATCTGCTCCGGTTCAACGATGCTGTCCGGGAGGTGATCATTGACTTCCGCGTAGGTAAGGAAGCCTTGCTCCTTACCCTTTGCGATCAGTTGCTTTAGTTGGGATTGCTGCTGTTCCTGATCCATGTTCTGGTCTTTCATTGTGTAAACGGAGCCGCGCGAAGGTAAGCGCGCAAGTTTAGCATATATGGTTGCCGTGATGCCATTGCTTTGCTGTTTTTCAAATGGGGTCTCATTTTTTTGTGGAGAGGAGCTGGTTGAACCTCTGCCGCTCGCTCTCTGTAGCCTCTCCGAAACTCACTTTTTCAAGTAGTGCCATGTACTCCTGCTTGCGCTGCTCTTCATCCAGACGTTGCAGGGCACCTCTGAATTCGTCTTCCAGCCCTTCGTCCGGGAGGGGCAGTTCATCAGCCAAGCGCCACAGTTTCTCCAAGTGGGGGAATTCCGGCTCCCCGCGCCAGCGCTCAATGATCTGGTACGGCTTAAGGTTAGGCTGGTTTCTCAGTAAATCAAGCAACTGTTGCAATAAATTCATCCCTGGCATCTGGGATTTAAGGCACTCCAGCGGCAGTTGCTCAAGGGTGGCTAGATCGGGGCGCCGAAGTAGCAAGGCAATGGCCAGCCGCGCCGGTGTTATTGTCTGGCGGGCGCCCTTCTGTAGGCGCTTTGTTGGAACTCTTCTCTGCGAGCCGCCTGAGAGGGTGCTACCGAGTCTTTCGGCGTCCACACCTACCAGCTCTCCAAGGCGGTTACGCATCATCTCCCGTAGCAGCCCGCCGGGCAGTTTTGCCAGCAGTGGTTTGGCCAACTCCGCAAGACGTGCTTTGCCGGCGAGGGAGTGCATATCCACCTGCTCCACCAGTTTGTCGAAGAGGAAGTCTGAGAGCGGAGTGGAGTGGGCTATCCGTTGCTGGAATTGATCTACGCCCTCGCGGCGGATCATACTGTCGGGATCTTCTCCGTCCGGCAGAAAGAGGAAGCGTGCCTCACGTCCGTCGCGCATATGGGGCAGGGCGGTCTCCAGTGCTTTCCAGCCTGCATCCCGTCCGGCGCGGTCGCCGTCAAAGCAGAAGATTACCTCCGAGGTGGTGCGGTAGAGGCGCTCCAGGTGCTCCTGGGTGGTGGCGGTGCCGAGTGTGGCAACGGCAAAGCGGATGCCGAACTGGGCCAGGGCCACTACGTCCATGTACCCTTCAACTACCAGTAGCCGCTCTATCTTGCGCAGTGCCTTGCGCACCTCGTAGAGGCCGTAGAGCTCTTTGCTTTTGTGAAATACCGGGGTCTCCGGTGAGTTGAGGTACTTCGGTTTGCCGTCGCCGAGAATACGACCGCCGAAGGCGATGGTCTGTCCACGGTGGTTACGGATAGGGAACATGATGCGCTCGCGAAAGCGATCATACTGTTTTCCGCTCTCCGATTTCGAGAGCATGCCAGCGCTATCCAGCCGTCCCTGACTGTCGCGATCGAGATGGTCGGTCAGGTTGTTCCAACCGGGTGGAGCGAAGCCGATACCGAATTCGGCGGCAATCTCACCACTCAGCCCACGCTGCTTGAGGTACTCCACCGCTTCACCCGACAGGCTGTGATGGCGCAGTTGCTGTTGATAGAAGTGGGCCGACTGCTCCAATGTCTCGTAGAGGGGGCGAAAGTCGGGGCCAGAGCTTTTACCCCCCGTCTCTCTCGGAACATCCACCCCCTCTCTTGCCGCCAGCTCTTCAACGGCGTCGACAAAGCCCAGGTTGTCGTACTCCATAAGGAAGCCGACAGCGTTACCGTGGGCGCCGCAACCAAAGCAGTAGTAGAACTGTTTTTCCCGGCTGACGCTGAAAGAGGGGGTCTTTTCGTCATGAAACGGGCAGCAGGCCTGATAATCCTTGCCCGCTTTTTTCAGCGGAACACGGCCGTTGACCAGATCGACGATGTCGACCCGGTTCAGCAACTCATCAATAAATTGGTGGGGGATTTTTCCGGCCATGGTGTTGCTGAGTTTAACCGCTAGCCGGAGTGGTGTAACGAACAACCTGCCGGGGTTCGGTTGACCCCGGGGGGAGGAGACAAAAAAGCTCCGGGAGCCTGAGCTGCCGGAGCTTTTTTGTGAAGCTTGTTCTGATTAGCTGCTGAGCTGTTGCTTGATCTGTGCGCTGACGGCGCCCATATCGGCCCGCCCCTGCATTTTTGGCTTCAGCTGCCCCATCACCTTGCCCATATCGCGCATCGACTCGGCACCGGTTGTACTGATGGCTTCACTGATCAAAGAGGCGATCTCCTCTTCGCTTAGTGCTTCGGGCATGTAGGCCTGCAGAACTTCAATCTCGTAAGCTTCCTGCTCAGCCAGATCGTCCCGTCCCGCCTTCTCGTACTGGTTGATGGAGTCGCGGCGCTGCTTCACCATCTTGTCGAGAACCACCAGAACCTGGGTGTCATCGAGCTCAATCCGCTCATCCACCTCACGCTGTTTGATGGCGGCCAGCAACAGGCGAATGGTGCCAAGGCGGCGTTTTTCGCCCCCCTTCATTGCAGCCTTCATGTCACTCTGTACAGTGGCTTTCAGCATGGTAATTGTCCGGCCCGGTAGGGTGGAAGGTGGATCAGTACTGGCGTTCCCAGCGACGGCTCTCGCGGGAGACTTTCTTCGCGTGACGCTTTACCGCAGCGGCAGCTTTGCGCTTGCGCTCGGTGGTCGGCTTCTCATAAAACTCGCGGCGACGTACTTCAGCCAGGATGCCGGCCTTTTCGCAGCCACGCTTGAAACGACGCAGGGCGACTTCGAATGGCTCGTTCTCTTTTACACGTACGTTGGGCATTTACAACCTCAAAAAATCGTTTAAATAAGGCTACTTGGAGCACAGGAGCGCGAATTCTACTCTTGGCCCCGGTAATTTGCAAAAAATATTTGCTTGGGGGGTTTGGGGCGGAAGCTCCGGCGGGGTGCTATTATACACGGCTATTCAGTATAGGGTTTGGGTGGAGATATGCGAGTACTGGGGATTGAGACCTCATGCGATGAGACCGGTGTGGCGGTATTTGATGGTGAGCGGGGGCTGGTGGGGCATCTGGTTCACAGTCAGACCGATGTTCACGCGGAGTATGGTGGGGTGGTACCCGAACTTGCCTCCCGAGACCATGTGCGCAAGGCTCTGCCGTTGATCCGTGGCGTACTGGAGCAGGCTGGCCTTAAGAAGAGCGATATTGATGGTGTGGCTTACACTTGCGGCCCCGGTCTGGTTGGCGCACTGCTGGTTGGCTCGGCGATTGGCCGCAGTATGGCCTGGGCCTGGGGTGTGCCAGCCATGGGGGTGCACCATATGGAGGGGCACCTGCTAGCGCCGATGCTGGAGGAGAGTGCTCCGTCGTTTCCGTTTGTGGCGCTGCTGGTCTCCGGTGGGCATACACAGTTGGTGCAGGTGAAAGGAGTGGGGCAATACCGGCTGTTGGGTGAGTCTCTCGATGACGCCGCAGGGGAAGCTTTCGATAAGACGGCGAAAATGCTCGGCCTGCCTTACCCCGGTGGCCCTGAACTTGCCCGTCTGGCTGCTGTCGGCGACCCCGGGCGTTACCGTTTTCCGCGGCCGATGACCGATCGCCCCGGTCTCGATTTCAGCTTCAGCGGCTTAAAGACCTTTGCTCTCAATACCATGCAGAAGGAGCTGGGTGGCGCAGAGGATGGTGAGGCGAAAGAGCAGACCCGTGCCGATATAGCACGCGCCTTCGAGGATGCAGTGGTTGATACCCTGGTGATCAAGTGTCGCCGGGCGGTGCAGGCTGGCGATGCCAAAACACTGGTGCTGGCGGGAGGTGTCAGTGCCAATCGTCGCCTACGGGAGCGAATTCAGGTGATGATGGAGAAGCAGGGGGGGCGTGCCTACTACCCCCGGCCTGAACTCTGTACCGATAACGGCGCCATGATCGCCTATGCCGGTTGGCAGCGGCTGAGAGCGGGGCAGAGTGAGCCGTTGCTGTTTGGTGCCAGGCCGCGCTGGCCAATGGAGGAGTTGCCAGCAGTTTAGTTGCTGACCTGAATAGGGCCTATTTCATGTTTCATAACTATTCAGTGTAGAAATACTATTCTGCCAAGCACCGTAACTTCTCAATAATCTCATGCTACAACTGAGTATGGGGTCGGAGTCGATTGCACTGAAATAAGGTGTATTTACCAATAGTCTCAGCGCAATCGACTCCGACCCCGGACAACATACGGAGAACCCATCTGTATGGCTTTGAGGAGCGCATGCGGAAACTGTAGGAGCGAACTTGTTCGCGATGGACATCCGAAATGTGCTCTTCGCGAACAAGTTCGCTCCTACGGCTGACTAATCACTCCCTGGAAGAGCTCTTGACCTCTTCGCATTCATTTCCGGCTAACCCAAAAAAAGGGCGTGGGACAAAGCCCCACACCCCCCTCAGCAGTCGAAAAGGCCCTATTAACCGGCCAGTTTCTCCTGGATAGCGGAAACTACCGTGTCACTAGAAGTGGCGTTGACATCCAATAGCATGCCTTCACCTTTATAGAAGTTGGCCAGTGGAGCGGTCTTCTCGTTGTAGACGTCGAGGCGCTTGGAAATCGCCTCTTCGGTCTCGTCATCACGCTGTACGATGTTACCACCGCACTTGTCACAGATACCTTCGACCTTGGGAGGCTGGCTCTTGACGTTGTAGATGGCGCCACAATCGATGCAGGTGCGGCGGGTGGTCAGACGATCAAGAATCACATCGCGGGGGACGTCCAGATTGACCGCAGCATCCAGCTCAATATTGAGCTTGGCCAGCAGCACTTTCAAGGCTTCAGCCTGAGGAATGGTGCGAGGGAAGCCATCGAGCAGGAAACCTGCCTTGCAATCATCTTCCAGCAGGCGCTCACCCATGATGCCCATGATCAGCTCATCGGGAACCAGATCTCCGGCGGTCATGAAGGCTTTGGCCTGCTTGCCCAGGTCGGTGCCCTCCTTGACGGCCCCACGCAGAATATCGCCGGTGGAGATCTGAACCGAACCGTCGAGGGTGGTCAGTAGTTTGGCCACGGTGCCTTTACCTGCGCCGGGGGCGCCAAGAAGGATCAGTCGCATATTGGTAACTCCTAAAGTTGGTGGTTGAACTCTGTATCAGGGGAGGTACTGAACCTCAGCACTTCCAAACCGCAGAAGTCTGCCACAGACAGGCCTGGTAGGGCTATTCGAGGCTGTGAATGGGGCGATTGAGGTGGCTTATTGAGAAGTTATGGTTCTGGCTCCTTCCCTGTTCTTTAGTTGATCTTGCCCTCTGCCCCAGAGAGCATATTGCGGATGTTGCTGCGGTGACGCCAGATTAACAGCAGGCTCATGGCGACCTGCATGACCAGCAGTTCGCTGGAGTGGGTGAAATACCAGACGATCAGCGGCGCCGCCGCCATTGCCACCAGGGCGGCGAAGGAGGAGATATTCAGCCCTTTGGCGATGATTAGCCAGATGAGTGCGACACAGCCCCCGACCTCCCAACCGATACCAAACTGAGCGCCAAGAGCGGTGGCGACGCCTTTGCCTCCCTTGAAGCCGAAGAACAGGGGGTAGAGGTGGCCGAGAAAGGCGGCCATGGCGACTGCCGCCAGTACCAGATCGTTAACCTCCAACAATCGGGCGATCAGTACCGGAACCAATCCCTTGAGCATATCGCCGACGAGGGTGACGGCGGCGGCCTTTTTGCCGCCGATTCGCAGGACATTGGTCGCACCGGGGTTGTTTGAGCCTTGGCTGCGGGGGTCTGGCAGTCCCATCGCTTTACAGACAATGATGGCGCTGGATATAGAGCCCATCAAGTAGGCGCCGATAATAAGAATTGAGTCATACAATGCCATGGAGCGTTCCTTGGGTGACGAAGCGGCTATTGTCGAAGCCCGGGCACCTCCGGGTCAAGATCTGGATTTGCCCAATGGAGGCGGGTTACTATGCGTTACTGATAAAATATACGGAATCCGGGGTCGGATGGATATCACCTTTATACGCGGGCTTGAGATAGACACCGTTATCGGTATCTATGATTGGGAGCGCAAGATCAGACAGGCCGTTGTGCTCGATATTGAGATGGGCTGCTCGGTCAAACAAGCGGCGGCAACGGATGCAATAGCAGATGCGGTCGATTATGAAGCGATCAGCAAACGCCTACTTCAGTATGTGCGCGAGAGCCGGTTTCAGCTGGTGGAGAGTTTGGCGGAAGGCATTGCCGGGGTACTTCGCAACGAGTTCGGTGTGCGCTGGTTGAGATTAACCCTCAGTAAAAGAGAGGCTGTTGCCGAAGCACGGGGGGATGTGGGTGTCATCATTGAGCGTGGTGAGCGATACTGAAACAGACTCCAGGTACAGGTTTGAGACGCCGCCTGTGTGGTAATGGGTAGCAATAGGGGTAACTATTCAGCACATCAGTTGGATACCGCGCTTATTGTCGACTACTTGCTCCAGGAATCGCATAAATTCATCCATGAAGCTTACTTTGGCATCCATGCCAAAGATATTCCTTCCGCAAGTAGTCAACAATAAGCGCTCAGTGCCAAATTTGAAGTCATGTTGAATAGTTACCAATAGGGATGAGCTGAACAGTTACAGCATTGTGCTGAATAATTTCACTGGTATATGCGCAGGTTATTGAGATGAACAAGGAGGGGTGGTTTGTCAGTATTGGTAGCAATATCGATCCCGAGGTTAATGTGGTCAGGATTGTGGAGAAACTGATCGGCATTTTCGACAAGCTTCATATCAGCCCATTGGCGTTCACTCAGCCGGTTAACATTGATACGGAAAAGGTATTCGTCAATGGGGTGGTTTTTATTGAATCAGACGAGGATGCGGCGTCATTGAAATCCAGCCTGCAGAGCATCGAAGTGGCAATGGGGCGTCCCCTTGATGATGCGCAGCGGAAAATAAAAGACAGGAGTGTCGATCTCGATATTCTCTGCCGGTATGAGGCGGGTGATGAGGCGCGGGTTGTAGAACAGATACCCAGAGAGAGTTATATCCGGCCGCTTTTTATTCTTCTGGCGATGAAACTGAATCTGCTAAAAACGTGCCGGGTCAAGCTGTGCGGGCCCACTGTTACCCTGTTAATTGACGGCAGCTTATTCGGCAAGGCTTCTGCCACCATCTACCGGGACAGTGACGCCGGTCGTATAGTGGTTGTCGAGTAGTGCCTTGACCATGAGGTAAATCGCCTCGGGGCCACCCTCAATTTGAAGAGGTGTTTTTGCCAGGACTCTCTTGCGATACTCATCATCGTGTGATCCGAGAAAGAGTACCGGGCCCGGAGCAATGGCGTTTACCTGGATCTCAGGGGCAAACTTTTTTGCGAATGATTTGTTGAGGTTGGCCAGTGCCGCCTTGGTCGAGCAGTAGATGTCATAATCCGGATTCGGACGTTCTGCATAAATATCGACAATGTGGAGTATATCGGCACAATGGTCTTTTGACGCCAACAGCATCTCCCGCAGGGATTCATTAAGAATGTAGGGTGCAATCATATGTACGGCTACAAAGGTATGGTACTGCCTGACGGCACTCTCCATATCACTGCTGGTGGGTTGGTAGGCGGAAGCGTTGTGTATGATGGCGCGCAGTGAGCTGTGTTCTGTCCTGATTTTCTCGGCCATCTTCAACACATCGTCAGTCGATTCAAAATCGGCCTGGATCGGGAGGGCGCCCAGCGCTTCGAGTTGTGCCACCTCTTCTCCGGCTGTCCGGTAGTGAGCGATTACCCGGTAACCGCTGTTGATCAGTCGTTTTGTCAGGTGCAGGCCGATACGGCGTGCCGCACCGGTAATTAGTATGGGGCTGATGTCTGTCATAATAGGTGGTGGGTTTAGAGGTTCCATAAGATATTGCAGCACCGGTTTTGAGTTTAACGTGTTGTCACAGATTAAGCCCAATGGGCGCCAATGGGAAGATTGAGGCTCATCAATGATCTTCTTTTGGTGAACTCGCGGTTGTAGTGCGGGTGGAAAGTAGTGGGAGTGCAAAGGTCGGATGAACGATAGTGGAGTGGTGAAAGGGGAGAGCCCGGTATCCGGGCTACCCGTTCCTGAGGGGGCGGCGCTGGAGCACAGTGAGCGTCTGGTGGCTGTGATCCGTCGGGAGATCGAAGCGGCCGGTGGTCGGCTACCCTTTGACCGCTATATGGAGCTGGCCCTCTATGCTCCCGGGCTTGGTTACTATACGGCCGGTTCACGGAAGTTTGGTGAGGGGGGGGATTTTGTCACCGCCCCTGAGATCTCGCCGCTGTTTGCCCAGTGCCTGGCGCGTCAGTGCGCGCCACCTCTGCAACAGCTGGGAGCTGGGGATATACTCGAATTCGGTGCCGGTTCCGGGGCCCTGGCAAGCGATCTGCTGCTGGCGCTTGAGGAGCTGGATTCCCTGCCAAAGCGCTACCTTATTCTTGAGTTAAGTCCGGATCTGCGTCAACGTCAGCGCGAAACTGTAGCTTCCCGGGTGCCCCACCTGTTGTCACGGGTTGAGTGGCTGGAGGGTTTACCGGAGCTTGGTTTCAGGGGTGTGGTGCTGGCCAACGAGGTGCTTGACGCCATGCCGGTACAGCGCTTTCGTATCGCCGCCGGTGAGGTCAGTGAGCAAGTGGTGAGCTGGGAGGATGAGGGCTTTGTCACCCACTGGGAGCAGCCCGCATCATCGGAACTTGCGGCTGCGGTGATACCTCTTGCTGATGCGCTCGATCTTGACGACTATGAGTCTGAAATCAATCTGCGGGCACACTCCTGGGTGCAGGCGCTGGGAGAGGTTGTTGCGGAGGGAGTGGTGCTACTGATCGATTACGGCTACCCACGCGCCGAGTATTACCATCCTCAGCGGGATCAAGGCACACTGATGTGCTATTACCGGCATCATACCCACCCAGATCCCCTGATTCTGCCGGGACTGCAGGACATTACCACCCATGTGGATTTTACCGCCGTGGCAGAGGCGGCACAGCAGGCCGGTTTCTCAGTGGAGGGATATACCACCCAGGCCCTCTTTTTGATGGCTAGCGGTCTTGACCAGCTGGTTGCCGCCTCCGACCCCAGCGATCTGCCCGCCCATATGACGCTGGTGCAGGGAGTGAAGAGATTGACGTTGCCCTCCGAAATGGGAGAGCGCTTCAAAGTGATGGGGTTGACCATGGGCATGGATATCCAACTGGCAGGCTTTGCCATGAGGGATATGCGTGAACGTCTTTAGGCTGGTTCTTCTGCTGCTCTCCCTGTTGCTACTGACGGGCTGTGCCTCCAAAGTGCATAAGGAGTCGGCGGTAGAGGGACGCTCATTTAGCATCAGGGATCTGATGAAGAGTGATGTGGATATAGTCACCGAGGTGCAGCAGCGCCAGGTGATCTCTGCCTTGAGGCAGTTGGGTGATAAGCTCTATCGGCGCAATCCCAGGGAGCTGACCAAAGGGGAGGAGACTTCCCGTGAGGCGGCAGTTGAGCGAATCTTTGCCGCTGCCAGCGGTAACGGTTTTCCTGAGCTGGAGGGTAAGCGTTCTGTTGAAAGCATCCGTCTCGCCTTCGATGAGCGCTACAGCGGAGATCGTGTGCTGGCACTGATGGTGGGGCTGAGAAGCATGGTGCTGATGTCCTACAATGGTAAGCAGTCATTTTATCTCACCGATGAACTCAATCCGCAAAAGCTCTACAATGTCGCCCGTAATATCGAGATTACGGTGTGGATGCTGAGCCATAATCGGGACAGCCGGGGTGAACTCTTCCTCATCAGCAATGAGACCAATGGCGAAATTGATAACCTCAGCTACGAGCGCCTCTTCGGTAAACTGATTGCCCTGCAGGACAGCATGGCACTGATTATTGCCGAGAGCGAAAACCGCCAGATCAAGACGGTGATTCAGGCGGTCGCATCGATGGTTTTTCTACCGATTTGATGGCTATGTACAAACTTACTGTTCCACAGAAACCCATAGTAAGATTGTGCCAAAGGGTTGCGGTGACGCCTTTTCAGGAGACGCGGTGAATACATCCCTGCTGCTGTATCTCCTGAAAAGGCGTCACCGCAACCCTCCTCAAGTCTTGTCGCTGTGTTGCGTTTTGGGTGTTGCTGCGAATACTTATTTTGGGAAATATTTATATTTTTTAGTCCGGGAGAAAGCGGTGCCAAAGGCGTGTGATTTAAAAAGAGGTGTGATTGTTGAGATCAACGGTGCGCCTCACAGCGTCAAGCAGGTGGAGGCCAAAAGTCCCTCATCACGGGGTGCAGCGACCCTTTACAAGGTGCGCTTCACCAACCTGCAGAGTGGTCAGAAACTGGATCAATCCTACAAAGGTGATGACTTCCTCAAGGAGATAGACTGTGTTCGCACTCAAGTGCAGTACTCCTATCTGGATGGGGATATGTTTATGTTTATGGATATGGAAGACTACAGCCAGTACGGCCTCTCTCGTGACGACCTCGGTGATCAGTTGGGTTATCTCACTGAAGGGCTGGAGGGAATCACCGCCTTGCTGGTGGATGGTCAGCTCATGGGAGTGGAGCTGCCCAAGTCAGTCGGTCTGACCATTACCGAGACCTCTCCCGGAGTTAAGGGGGCGACTGCCACCGGTAGAACAAAACCGGCGATGCTTGCCACCGGCATGGAGATCCAGGTGCCGGAGTATCTTGAGAGTGGTGAGCTGGTGAAGGTTAACACCACCAGTGGGAAATTTATCTCACGGGCCTGAGGTTCGGGAGATCATTATCCATCCGTCTCATGCTAAATCTCTCCAGCCAAGTATCCATCCCCGATAACGAGATTGAGTTTTCAGCCATCCGTGCCCAGGGCGCGGGTGGCCAGAACGTCAACAAGGTCTCGACGGCGATCCACCTGCGCTTCGATATCAGAGCCTCTTCTCTCCCCAATTTCTACAAAGAGCGTCTGCTCAAGCTGAGTGACCAGCGAAT
>JBEVXT010000785.1:14673-38741 GCA_040505955.1 Sedimenticola sp.
CGACGGCGATCCACCTGCGCTTCGATATCAGAGCCTCTTCTCTCCCCAATTTCTACAAAGAGCGTCTGCTCAAGCTGAGTGACCAGCGAATATCATCTGATGGTGTGATCATCATCAAGGCTCAGCGCTTTAGGAGCCAGGAGAAGAACCGGGAGGAGGCGTTGGCCAGGCTGGCGGAGTTGATCCGCAAGGCGGTGGTGATTGAGAAAAAACGCCGTCCCACCAAACCCACGCGTTCCGCGAAGAGACGACGGATGGACAGCAAGACCAAACGCGGCAAGACCAAGGTGTTGCGGGGTAAGGTGTTTGATTGATCGCCCCTGTGCTGGTTATAAAAAGACCTGAAATGAAGGGACTCGATACCTACTACTACACTATGAAAAAGGTTAGAGTTGCCCGCTTGCTGGCACAGCATCATCAATTCTCTCTTGAGATTATCCGTTGCAGATAAAGTTACGTTACTTATTAATTTATGGTGATTCATATGGAAATTCGCAGCTTCAATCCTCCTGTTCGTACTTTGATGGGCCCTGGGCCTTCCGATGTCCATCCGCGTATTCTGGAGGCGATGTCCCGTCCCACTATCGGCCATCTGGATCCACTCTTTGTCGGTATGATGGAAGAGTTGAAACAGTTGCTTCAGTACGCCTTTCAGACCGAAAACAGGCTGACCATGCCGGTATCAGCCCCCGGTTCCGCCGGAATGGAGAGCTGCTTCGTCAATTTGGTGGAGCCTGGCGATAAGGTGATTGTTTGCCAGAACGGTGTCTTTGGCGGGCGTATGAAGGAAAATGTTGAGCGTTGCGGCGGCACGCCGGTGATGGTGGAGGATGCCTGGGGTCGTGGGGTGGATCCGCAGAAGCTGGAGGATGCGCTGAAGGCCAATGCCGATGCCAAAATCGTCGCTTTTGTTCATGCCGAGACCTCCACCGGCGCGCAATCCGATGCTAAAACCCTGGTGGAGTTGAGTCACAAGTACGGCTGTCTCACCATTGTCGATGCCGTTACCTCCCTTGGTGGCACGCCGGTGAAAGTGGATGAGTGGCAGATCGATGCCATCTATTCCGGTACCCAGAAGTGCCTCTCCTGCGCTCCCGGTCTCTCGCCGGTAAGCTTCAGTGAGCGGGCGCTGGAGAAGATCAGCGGCCGTCAGAGCAAGGTGCAGAGCTGGTTCCTCGATCAGAATCTGGTCATGGGATATTGGGGTGGCGGCGCCAAGCGGGCCTACCACCACACCGCACCGGTCAATACCCTCTACGGCCTGCATGAAGCGTTGGTAATGTTGCAGGATGAGGGGCTGGAGAGTGCCTGGAAACGTCATCAAAACAACCACAACGCGCTCAAGGCGGGGTTGGAGGCGATGGGATTGGAGTTTATTGTTCCCGAAAAGGAGCGCCTGCCACAACTCAATGCCGTCTCCATTCCCGAGGGAGTGGACGACGCCGCCGTTCGCGGGCGGCTACTTAATGAGTACAACCTGGAGATCGGCGCCGGTCTTGGGAATCTTGCCGGCAAAGTGTGGCGTATCGGTCTGATGGGTCACGCCAGTCGGGCGGAGAACATCCTGCTCTGTGTCGCTGCACTGGAAGCGGTGCTGTCGGATATGGGTGCACCCATCAATATCGGCGTTGCCCTGTCGGCAGTACAGAAGGCACTGAAGTAAGCTGACCAGATGGCAAAAGCGGGACGTACGACTGCATCCATGTAGTCGTGCGTCCAAAATGTACTGTTTTCAGTGGGCACTGCAGAGTTCAGACAGCCGTTGTGCTGTACCGGCTTCGTCAAGGGAGTTCATTATCTCCTGGGTGCGTCTCTTCAGTTCATCTACCTTCAGAGTGAGCAGCTGCTGCTTCGTCTCCAGCAGGGAGACCGGCGGTACGCTGAACTCGCGCAGCCCCAAGCCCAGCAGCAGTGGGATATAGCGTCGGTCACCCGCCATCTCTCCGCACATTGCCACGGGTATCCCCGCATGCTCCCCCGCTGCTATGGTCATCCGGATCAGGCGTAATACGGCGGGATGCAGGGGATCATAGAGGTAGTTTACCTCGTCATCGATGCGGTCTACCGCCAGGGTGTACTGAATCAGATCGTTGGTGCCGATGGAGAGAAAATCCAACACTTTGGCAAAAGCATCGGCAGAGAGTGCGGCTGCCGGAGTTTCGATCATGCCACCAATCGGAATGTCAGCTGAGAAGGCGACACCGTCCCGTGTGAGGGCGGCCGCCGTTTCACTGACCAATGCTTTGAGCTTCTCCACCTCCTGCAGGCAGCTGAGCATCGGTACCATCAGGCGAACAGGCCCATGAATCGCGGTACGCAGGATGGCCCTGAGCTGGGGTAGAAACAGCGCCGGCTCCTTCAGGCAGAGACGAATAGCACGCAGGCCCAGGGCCGGATTGCTCCAAACGGGCGCCTCGTTATATGCGGGATCTATCTGCTTGTCGGCGCCCAGGTCGAGTGTGCGTATCGTGATCGGGATGCCGCCGAGACCCTCGACGACACGCCGATAGGTTTGGTAATGCTCCTCCTCATCCGGCAAGGAAGTCCGATTCATGTAGAGAAACTCGGTACGATAGAGTCCAACTCCCTCCGCTTTCAGTTTGCCGGTGATCTCGATATCATCGGGCAGCTCGATATTCGCCATCAGCCGAATCGCAACACCGTCACGGGTGACGGTGGGTACGCCGATGAGACGGCGCAGCTCTGAGGCCTCCTCTTTCCCAGCGGCTATGCGCTGTCGGTAGTGGCTGAGGATCGGCTCCTCTACGCCGGCCAGAATCACCCCCGTATCCCCGTCGACGATCAGCTCTTCACCCTGCTCCAGACAGCGGGTAATCTGGTGAGCGCCGACCACAGCCGGAATACCCAGGCTGCGGGCAAGAATGGCAGTATGAGACATGGGGCTGCCGTACTCGGTGACAAAAGCGGCTATTCCCTGATGGCGCAGTAACAGAGTGTCGGCAGGTGTCAGGTCGATCGCCAGTATGATCTTCCCTTGGAGATCGTCGGGAGTGTCGGGTTCATGCTCATCGTCCTGATGCAACGCCTTCTGGATTTGATTGACTACGTGGTCAACATCGTCTTTACGGGTGCTGAGGTAGGGATCCTCCATCGCATCGAAGACGCGAACCAGCTCATTACGCTGGCGCTGTAGTGCCCACTCGGCGCCACAATACTCTCTCCTTATGTGTTCGATGGGAACGTTGCTCAGTGCTGCATCTTCCAGCATCAGCAGGTGGGCATCGATAAATTCAACGATTTGATGGAGAGTGGCGGGTGGGATCTTGCTGCGTGCATGTTTGAGTTGGCGGCGGGCATTACCTACAGCCCGGCGGAAGCGATCAACTTCGTTGGCCACTTCTGCAGGCTGAATAAATCGTGGAGTGATCTCACTAAGGTTCTGCAGCAGCAGGTGAGCCCTGCCAATGGCGATGCCCCGGGCGATACTGATACCGGTGCAGCAGAGGTGGCTCATTCACCCTCCCCGAAGCGGTCATTCACCAAGACCTCCAGCGCCGCAGCCGCAGCCTCCTCATCCTCGCCCTCCACCTGGAGGGTGAGGCGGCTTCCCATGCCGGCGGCCAGCATCATAACGCCCATGATGCTCTTGCCGTTGACCAGCAGGTCGTTGTGGGAGATTTGGATAGTGCTGCTGAAACCACCTGCGGTGGTGACAAATTTGGCTGCTGCACGGGCATGCAGTCCAAGTTTGTTAATAATATTGAGTTCTCTGTTGATCACGGTCGGCTATAAATTATTGGTAGTTAGAGACGCTTTGCAGACGGGATGAGATGGTTACGGAAGTTCACGGTGGCGGGTTTGAGATTCCCTGCCATGCCGGTAGAAATGTTTCGACAGCTGTTCTACCAGAAAAACAGAGCGGTGCTGCCCACCGGTACAGCCGATTGCGACAGTCAGGTAGCTGCGGTTGTCAGCTTCGAATAGAGGGATCCAGCGTTCGAGGAATCCGGTGATCTCCTGTTGCAGTTCCTGAACACGCGGGTCTTCCCTGAGGAAATCGATCACCGGGCTGTCTCTCCCCGTCAGTTGGCGCAAGGACGGCTGCCAGTAGGGGTTGGGAAGGCAGCGTGCATCATAGACAAAGTCGGCATCCCGGGGGACGCCGTGCTTGTAGCCGAAAGAGAGGAATAGCAGAGACAGTTTACCCGACTCGGGATCTCTGATGCGGGAGCTGATGATCCCTCTCAGCTCGTGCAGATTGGTATGGCTGGTATCGATCCGCAGATCTGCAGCAGTGAGAAAGGGGGAGAGCAGTTTGCGCTCCAGCTCAATCGCCTCTGTCAGAGGCCGGTTGTCGATGGAGAGCGGGTGTTTGCGCCGGGTCTCACTGAAACGCCTGATCAGAATCTCCTCCTGGGCCTCCAGAAAGATGATTTCGTGATCGATACCACGCTCTTTCAGTGGCTTCAGCAGGGTAGGAATACTCTCCAGCTCCATCAACGGTGTTCGTGCATCGATACTGACAGCGGCCATTTCGAAGTGATTTCCCTCTCTGTCGGCGAGGCCAGCGGCCAGGGAAGGGAGAAGAAAGACAGGCAGATTATCGATGCAGTAGTAGCCCCGGTCCTCAAGGGTGTGGAGTGCAATGCTTTTGCCGGATCCGGAGAGTCCGGTGATGATGACCAATTTCATTTTCTAGACCGAACCTTGCTCGATTGCACTCAGTTGACGGGCGATGAAGGCATCCGCCGCATTGTAACCCTTGAGCTTGAGGATGTGCTGACGGGCGGCTGCTTCAACCATCACGGACATCTCCCGGCCGGGAGCGATTGGCAGCGTCACTTCGGGAATCTCCAGCCCCAGGACATAGCGGCCAGCGTGGCTGCCGCGCAGCCGATCCATCTTGCCCAGTTCCTCGGTGGTCATCTGCTGGAGATTGATGATGAGTTGCAGATACATGTGCTGCTTGATGGAGCTGTCGCCGAACATCGAGCGGATATTGATGATGCCCAACCCTCTCACTTCGAGAAAATCCGAGAGTATCGGTGGGCACCTGCCATCGATAATGTCGGGTGCGATACGGGAAAATTCGGGGGCGTCATCGGCTATCAGCCGGTGACCACGGGAGATAAGTTCCAGGGCAAGTTCGCTCTTGCCGATGGCGGGAGAGCCAACAAGCAGTACGCCAACGCCGAGAACTTCGATGAATACGCCGTGCTTGATGGTGCGTTCTGCAGTGACATGGGTCAGATAGTAGAGCAGGTCACTGATCAGCTGGCTTTCGCCGAGTGAGGAGCGCAGCAGAGGAATCTGTTTCTGTTCAGCAACCGTTTTGAAATCGTCGTCCATCTCAATTCCGTCTGCCAGAATGATGGCAGCGGGCTGGGCGGCAAACAGTTTATCCAGGGTGTCCTGGTAGAACTGTTTTTCAAGAGCGGAGAAATAGACCAGTTCGGCATGGCCGATGATCTGAATTCTGTTGGGGTGGATGCAGTTGACCGGCCCCGCCAGCCCCTGGCTGTCGGCGCCGGGGAACTGCCCTCTGAGCGTATTCTCAGATCCTACATGCCCCGATATCCACTCAAGCCCCAGTTTGTTGCCGATGGCGTTGTAGAGGTCTCGAACGGTGATGTTTTTGCTCATACGCTCAGCTGTAACAGATCCTGTTTGAGGAACAGTTGCAGGAGCTCACCATAGTCACTCGCTTTTCTCAGCTCCCGACAAAAGTTGTCCTGGTCGAACAGGGCGGCAAGCAGCGCCAACAGTTGCAGGTGTTCCTGGGTCGCCTCTTCCGGAACCAGCAGACCAAACACCAAGTCAACTGGCTGTTGGTCTATGGCGTCAAAATCTGCGCTCTTCTCCAACTGCAGAAAAGCGCCATAAGCCTGTTCGATTCCGGGCATCCGGGCGTGGGGCAAAGCGATGCCGTGCCCCAGTCCGGTGCTGCCCAGCCGTTCCCGTTCGAGAAGCTTGTCAAATACCAGATCCTGCGTCAATTCAGGGGTTGTAGATGCCAGCAGTTTGCCAACCGCTTCCAGAATCCGCTTTTTGCTGGTGGCGGGATTGCAATAGCTGATACGTTCACTGATAAGAAAGTCTGCGGGGAACATAGTCTTCTCTCTTATTATGTTACTGTTCGTCCTGTATCGGCTCGAGTCCCTTGATGCCGACGCCGCTACGATGGTTTGTGTGTTTCTCTTTAAGCTTTTTCACCTGCCGGTCGATCTTGTCCACCAGTCTGTCTATGGCAGCGTACATGTCCTCTTCAACACACTCGCCGTGAACATCAGCGCCATTAACGTGCAGTGTGGCCTCCGCCTTCTGCCGCAATTTCTCTACGCTCAGGATGACATGGACATTGGTAACGTTCTCAAAATGGCGTTCCAGCCGCTCAAATTTGGATTCGACATAGTTACGCAGTGAGTCGGTGATGTCCATATGGTGACCAGTGAGGCTGATTTGCATAGTTGGCTCCTTAGGTTAAGTTAGGTGTTTGCGCTCATTAGAGGGCGGTATGGCCATTGATTCGCGATATTTCGCGATAGTCCGCCGTGCAATTTTGATGCCCTGATCTGCGAGTATGCCTGCTATTTTATTGTCGCTGAGAGGCTTTTTCGGCAGCTCGGCGGCGACCAGTTTTTTGATCAGTGCGCGGATTGCGGTGGCGGAACACTCTCCCCCTCCAGCCGTGCTGACATGGCTGGAGAAGAAATACTTGAATTCCAGAGTTCCCCGGGGGGTGTGCATATACTTCTGAGTGGTGACCCGGGAGATGGTCGATTCGTGCATATCCAGTGCTTCAGCGATATCTCTCAGCACCAGGGGGCGCATCGCCTCTTCCCCGTGCTCAAAGTAACCGCGTTGAAACTCAACAATTTTCGTCGCCACCCGCAACAGTGTCTCATTGCGACTCACCAGGCTTTTGATCAGCCAGCGGGCCTCCTGCAGGTGGTTTTTAAGATAGGTGTTGTCATTGCTGTTGTCGGCACGGCGGATCATGCCAGCGTACTCTGCGTTGACTCGCAGCCGTGGGGTTGCCTCTATGTTGAGATCGACACGCCACACCCCTTCCGTACGGGAGACGAAAACATCCGGTATGACATACTGGGCCTCGGTTTCTGAGACCATGGTGCCCGGGCGCGGTGCCAGGGAACGGATCAGGTGGTTGATGGCGCTCAACTCATCGTCATTAACCTTCAGTTTGCGCTTGATCTGATTGTGATCCTGTTGGGCCAACAGCTCAAAGTGGTCACGCAGCAGGCGCTTGGCCTGCATCAGATGAGGGTGTGGCTCCGGGTACTGGTCAAGTTGGATCAGCAGGCATTCGCGTGGGTTTCTGGCTGCCACACCCGGTGGATCGAACTGCTGCAGACGGTGTAGTACCGCCTCCATCTCATCGATTTCGATCTCCTCATTGCGCAGGCCCTCAAGTATCTCTTCCAGGCTGCTGGTGAGGTAACCGTCTTCGCTGACGGCATCAATTATGGCGGTGGCAATCCCCCGGTCGGTATCGTTGAAAGGGGTCAGGTTCAGCTGCCATGTGAGGTAGTCGTAAAGGGTGCGTGCATCCCGTCGCTGGGCGAGGAAATCATTGTCCGCACCCTCTCTGGGAGAGGAGCCGTAGCTTGGGGGGAGGGCGCTGTCGTAGATATCATCCCAGCCGCTGTCTACCGGCAGCTCGTCCGGCATAGTGTTGGCTTCGACGTTGATCTCTTTTTCATTGTTGCTGTCGTTGCTGTCAGCCGCAGCTCTCTCATCTGTCGAAGATTGCTGTTCACTATTTCCGGGCTGATCCGAATTGGCACTGCTCCCATCCCGCCCGGGGCTCTCTTCAGCGACTTCAAGCATCAGGTTGGAGTCGAGCGCCTCCTGGATCTCCCCGCGAAGGTCGAGCGTGGAAAGCTGCAGCAGGCGGATGGCCTGCTGCAGCTGTGGTGTCATGGTCAAGTGCTGGCCGAGGCGAAGCTGCAGGGTCTGCTTCATTCAGTATACTTAATCATATGTTTTGGTTCGCTATTATTGTATGTCTTTTGCTTAACTTAGATTTTAGCTCAAAACATCGGCTACGGTACAAAAGCTTCTTTTGCATTCTTTTGTCATGGGTCAATAACATGGGGCACTAATTTACAATTTAAATTCATTACCGAGGTAGACCGAGCGCACCTCTTTATGCTCCAGAATGGCATCAGGTTCCCCCTCTGTCATTACCTTGCCCTCATTGATGATATAGGCGCGCTCACATATACCCAGGGTTTCGCGGACGTTGTGGTCAGTGATCAGAACGCCGATCTTTCTCGTTGCCAGCTCACGGATGATGTTCTGAATGTCCTTTACCGAAATGGGGTCGATGCCGGCGAACGGCTCGTCCAGCAGGATGAAACGGGGCTCCACCGCCAGGGCACGGGCGATTTCAAGTCGGCGCCGTTCGCCACCGGAGAGGCTCATGGCGAGGTTCCCTTTGAGGTGGCTGATACTGAAGTCAAAAAGAAGTGTTTCGCACAGCTCCTGCTGCTGCCCACGGTTCAACTCCTTGCGGGTCTCCAGAATCGCCATGATATTGTCTTTGACGCTGAGCTTGCGAAAGATCGATGGCTCCTGGGCTAGGTAACCGAGGCCTAAACGGGCTCGGGAGTGCATCGGTAGGGAGGTGATCGAGTGGCCGTCGATGGTGATATTGCCCCCCTCAGAGGGGATCAGGCCGGCAATCATATAGAAGCAAGTGGTTTTGCCAGCACCGTTGGGGCCGAGCAGGCCCACCACCTCACCACCGGCAACCGAGAGGGAGACGCCGTTGACGACGGCCCGTTGACGGTAGTGCTTAGCCAGATTGTCTGCCCGCAGTTCGCTCACTGTTTCTTTGTACCGCCAATGGTGACTCGTACCCGCTCTTTTCCCTTGGCGCTGGTACCGGCCTTGACTACTGCCTTGGCGCGATCATAGATGATACGGTCACTGCTGAAAGTATCCTGCTTCTGTGTCAGGAAGGCGTCATCTATGAGATAGATGATCTCGCTATCGGATGAGTACTCCACCCGTTTCGAGCGGCCCTTGACCAATCCCTCGTTGTTATCCACCTCCTGCTGGAAATGAACCGGTCTGCCGGTGGCATCGAGATGGTCTGCTTCACCCGGTTTCTGGGTTACAACCACCTTGTCTGCGGTAAAGCGGATAGAACCCTGGGTGACCACCACGTTGCCCTTGTAGATGCTGATGCCTGTTCCGTCATCCATCTCAACGCTGTCGGCTTCGATATAGGTGGGCTGGTTCTGGTCTGACTGCAGAGCCTGGGTGATTGCCGGTATGACCGATAACAGGCAGATGACCAGCGCCCAGGCGATTTTACTTGTTGGCTTCATAGCGTCCTCTAACATTGGTGAGTAGTTTTATGCGTACCGGCTGACCGAACCAGACCTGTATACCCTTTGAGTCAAGTGTATCCGAGAGACTGACCACATGGGTATCGGCGTCGCTCTCTGCATAGTTGTCATTGGGCTGCACCCGTAAATCGTAAGTGACGGCATGAACCGGGCGTACGCCGATAGCGGCAGAGCGATCAATGTGGACTTTACCCTGAAGCAGTATCACCTCACCGTCACCTGAGATCCACCCCTTTTCTGAGCGTACCCGCCAGGGTGGACGGTCACCATCATAGGCCGTTATTCTGGGCAGGATCAGCTCGGTGGTGTCGTCATCCGGGTAGTGGGTCATCAGCTCCGCCGTCAGCTGCCGGATCGGTTTTCCCTCTTCGTCCATGGTGATGCCGGTGAGGTTCTCAATATAGTAGTCAGGGGTGTGGGCGGGGGTTTCCGCTTCCTCCCTGTTACCAACCCCATCTCGGGTGAGCCACCAGCTGGCCGCTGCCAGCGCCGACAGCAGAATGCCGATTATGAGGTTATTGCGTTCCACTAAAGAAGATACTGCTTCATGGCTCCTTCAAGTGAGCCTTGAGCCTCCATCAGCAGATCACACACTTCACGTGCCGCTCCACGCCCGCCGGGCAGGCTTGTCTGCCAGTGCGCCTGCTGCCGAACCCGCTGATGGGCATCCCCAACCGCAATCGACAAACCGACCCGGGTCATAATCGGTAGATCCACCACATCGTCACCGACGTAGGCGACCTGGTCATTGTTCAATGCCAGCTTATCCCGCAACGCTTCGAACGCGGGCAGCTTCTGCTGCTTGCCCTGATAGACGTGCTTGATGCCCAGGCTCTCCATTCTCAATGCCACTACGTGGGAACTGCGGGCGGTGATAATCGCTACCTCGACACCGCTTTTTTGCAGCTGCTTCATGCCAAGTCCGTCCTTGGAGTTGAAGGCTTTGTATTCGAGGCCATCGTCCCCAAGATAGAGGCTGCCGTCAGTCAACACCCCATCGACATCAAAAACCACTAGGCGAATCCGCGCCGCCCGCTCCATTATCTCCTGCATACTGCACTCTCCCACAAACTATAAATTACTTATACCACACCCGCTCTCAGTAGGTTGTGCATGTTCAGTGCGCCGACTAGCTGGTGGTTCTCATCCACCACCAGTAGAGCGTTGATTTTACTCTCCTCCATGATCTGCAGCGCCTCGGCGGCGAGCAGGTTGGCGGTGACGCTCTTGTACCCCCGGGTCATAACATCGGCGACCATGCAGTTGCGGATATCCACTCCCTTGTCGAGGGTGCGGCGCAGATCGCCGTCGGTATAGATGCCGGTCAGGCGGTGCTGATCGTCAACGATGGCAGTCATGCCCAACCCCTTGTCGGTCATCTCCATCAGGGCATCGGAGAGGTTGGCTGTTTCAGAAACCACTGGTATACGGTCGCCTCTCTGCATCACATCATCTATATGCAGCAGGAGGCGGCGCCCCAGACTGCCGCCGGGATGGGAGCGTGCAAAGTCCATCTCTGTGAAGCCTCGTGACTCCAGCAGCGCCACGGCGAGGGCGTCCCCCATGGCGAGGGCGGCGGTGGTACTGGAGGTGGGGGTGAGGTTGAGTGGGCAGGCCTCCTGCTCAACGCTGACATCGATATGGACATCCGCTTCAGCCGCCAGATTGGAGTTGGGTTTGCCGGTCATGGCGATCAAGGGTACCCCCAGTCGTTTGATCAGGGGCAGTATAGTGAGCAGCTCTGAGGTCTCTCCCGAGTTTGAGAGCGCCAGCACCACATCTCCGGCGGTGATCATCCCCAGGTCGCCGTGGCTCGCCTCGCCGGGGTGGACAAAGAAGGCGGGGCTGCCTGTACTGGCCAGGGTGGCTGCGATCTTGCCGCCGATATGGCCCGACTTCCCCATGCCGGTGACAACAATACGCCCCTTGCAGTCGAGCATATGGCTGCAGGCGAGAGCGAAATCACCGTTGATCCGATCTGCCAACGCCTCGATCGCAGCGGCTTCATTTTTGATTACCGCCAGTCCCAGGCTCTGCAGCTTCTGCTTCTCGTCGGCAGTCAGTTCTCTCTTATTACTCATGAGTGCTGTTCATGCTCTGTGTGTAAGTGAGTGGTGGTCTGGTCTGTGGCCGTCTCGCTATCGCCGAGAAAGAGGGCCGACTGGTAACCGATGAAGAGCAGTAACAGGAGTGCACCCTCAAGGCGATTGATGCGTCCCGGGCCACGAAATCCATAGGCCATGATAAACATCACCAGTGTGAGGATGATCATCACCGGCATGTCCCGGGTCAATGCCATGGGGTCAAAAAACCCCGGTGCAATCAGGCTGGGAACAGAGAGTACCGCCAGAAGATTGTAGATGTTCGAGCCGATCACATTACCGATAGCGATATCGTGCTCCCCCTTCAGTGCGCTGACCACACTGGCCGCCAGTTCCGGCAGACTGGTGCCGAGAGCAACGATGGTGAGGCCGATTACCAGGTCGCTGATACCAAAGGCAACAGCGAGATTGACCGCACCCCAGACCAGAATCTTTGAGCTCACCAGTAGCAGTGCGAGTCCGGCGGTAAAGTAGAGCATCGCCTTGCCGGTGCTCATCTCTTCCGGCATCTCGTCCTCAAACTCTTTTTTCAGAGGGTCACCGTAGCGATCCCGTAGGGCGATATGGGCCAAGGTGTAGAGGATGGCGACGAGGCCGGCGAGAAGGATCATGCCGTCAAGCTGGCCCAGGTGACCATCGAGCATCAGAATCAGGGTGGTGAGGCTTACCGCCAACAGGATTGGGTATTCCCGTCGCAGGGTGTTTGAGTTGACGTTAAGGGGAACAATTACGGCGGTGATGCCGAGGATCAGTCCGATATTGGCTATATTTGACCCCACTGCATTACCGATGGCGAGCCCAGGATTGCCTTGGGCCGCCGCCATAGCGGAGACCAGAATCTCAGGTGCTGAAGTACCCAGGCCGACAATGGTCAGACCGATCACCATGGGGGAGATCCCGAGGTTGCCAGCAATGACGGAGGCGCCGGTGACAAAGCGCTCGGCACCCCAGACAAGAAGTGCGAAGCCGGCAATGATAGCGGCAATATCCAGAAGCATAAAACGTTACGCCAAGGTTGTGTAAAAGTTGTGGGTTGGTTGCTATTGTGCCCTCCTGATACTAGGCGGCGATTGTGGCGGGGATTGTTTCAGAAGCGGGAGGGATTGTCCAAGGTTGGCTGGTTGTGACCGATGATTCGGTGTTGGATCTGGTCAGGCACCCCTTCGGGTGCCAGCTCCGCCCTTCACCAGACGTGGCTTCGGCTGCTCGTTTATTTTCAGTAGAGCAGTGCTGTTGAGCGTATTATGTATATTGCGAAGAATGGTGAGCTGTTTGGCGACGGCATTGTACTGTCGTTGCAGTTCGCTCACCCGCTGTTCCAGGGTATCCCGTGAGCGGCTCACCTTCTGTAGATCCTGCAGCCGGTGCTCCATCTGCTCCTTGTGATCCCTGATCTGGTAGGAGAGTGGCTCCAGTGCGGTTTTCATCCAGGTTGCAACTTCCTGATCAGCCTGGAAAAAGATATCTCTGGCGCGGCTTACCATGGCAATGAAGAAGCGTTTTACCACGTAGTGCTTCTCCGTCATTGTGGTAATTGGGCTTTTTCGGAAAATCTCTGCCTCCTGATGGAGCATCTCAAGCTCCACCCGGTAACGCATGATGGAGAACATTTTTGGCTGCACCACCGAGAAACCGTGGTCATTCTGGAAGCGCCGGTAGATACTGCGTATCAGCTTACGTGCTTGCTCACTCTGCTCCACCACCGTCTGCATATCACATCGCATGCCATCGAACAGGTGCTGCATGTTCTTTTTCAGACCCACAGTGGTCCAATTGCCCTTCATCGAACGGCGGCACTTTTCGATCGATACCTCCAAACGCTTCAGGTCAAGGGCGCTGTGCAGCGCACCACCCTGTTTTTTTAGTACCTTCCTGCTGGCCTGAAAGTTATTCACATTGCGGATATAGGCGGCCTGCTCTTCACGAGTCTTGATCATCATATGATCAATCACTTCCTGGCTTTTGCCACTGAGTTCACGCAGTTCGACCAGTTGAGTCTTGATGCCACGCAGTTTGTTGGTGACGACACCACGGGTGTTGTCGACCATATTGGTGATCTCTGCAGTGACGGTTTCCTGGATAATTTCCTGGCGTGAGTTGAGCACATCGTTGGATATGTAGTGCTCCAGTTTGAGCAGTTCGCTACGCTGCAGCAGTTCGCTATCCCCCCGGATCTTGGCAAGAAGCCCTTTCTGCGCCGATACCGGAAAGATGGTGTCTATGGATACGCCGAGGATATTGGATGTCTCTTTACACTGTTTACGCACCGCCATGCCAATGGATGCTTCATCTCTCAGCTCATCCCACAGGGTGTCCACTTTGTTGAGCACTACCACCAGCCCACGTCGGCGGCTGGTCTGGAAGCCCTTGATGTGATTTTGCCATAGCTCAAGGTCGGTGCGGGTGACACCGGCGTCAGCCGCTAGAACGAAGAGTACGCCCTGTGCCGAGGGTAGCATGTTGAGGGTCAATTCCGGCTCACTGCCCAAGGCGTTGAGTCCCGGGGTGTCAAGAATTACCAGCCCCTCTTTTAGCAGAGGATGGGGGAAGCTGATCAGTGCGTGACGCCACTTCGGAATATCCACCGTGGCGGGCGGTCTGCTCTTGTGGGGGTGTTGGCTGGGGTCGTAAAGGCCGAGGCGCACCGCTTCCTTGAGGCTGACCCTGCGAGTCTGAACCACCTCCTGAAGGCAGCTCTCGATTTGGCTGGGTGAGTCGAGGTTAAGGGGGTAGGTGACCCAGTGGGCCGGTTTTTTCTTCAACTCCCTGATACCGGTATCCTGCAGTCGGGTCTCAATCGGCAGCATCCGGACATAGGGTTGTCCCGCTTGGCGATCGTAAAAAAGCTCTGTCGGGCACATGGTGGTGCGGCCGGCGGTGGAAGGTAGCAGTCTACGCCCATAGTCGGCAAAGAATATGGCGTTGATCAGTTCGGTTTTTCCACGCGAAAACTCTGCCACAAAGGCAACAGTGAGGCGGTCGCTGTAGAGGTTCGAGAGGCACTCGTTGATGCGCTTCTCGGCTGCGCTGCTGGCTAATTTGTACTTTTTCAGCCAGGCGTAGTACTCATCCACTGTGCGGATGATGTTGGCCTTCCACTGCTCATAGGCACGAAGTTGCTTTTCCAGGATGGGCTGGCTCACGAAGGGATCCTTTTTCTTCTCTCTATTACTCAGAGAATTAACGTCGTAATTTAACGTAGTATAGACAAAAGATCTTCTATTGTCTTGTAATAGTTGATGAAGTTCATCTAATTTCTATCGGCAGTTGTTTGGGTGAGTGGATTCGGAAGCATTTGTTCCTGCTGTTTTCGCCATTAACCAGAGTGACATTGGTGCGTCCCACGCCAAAGTCTTTAGCAAGAAAACGGATGAGGTGGGCGTTTGCTCTGCCGTCTACCGGTGGGGCGGTGATGCGCACTTTGTAACGGTTATCATGGGGTGCGAGCCACTCGTCTCTGCCGGCTCTGGGTTGTACCCGGAGTTGTAACAACAGGTCATTCCCTTCCCATCGGTACCACCCACTGGTCACCATCCTGCGGATGGGAGTAGCGGGATCAGCAGCATTTTTAGCAGCATGAGTCCGATCATTACCACCATGGGTGAGAGGTCAAGTCCGCCGATGGGCTTGATCATCCGACGTGCCGGACGCAGCAGTGGGTCGGTGATGTTGTTGATTATGCTGATTGCGGGATTATAGCTGCCGGGGTTGACCCAACTCAAAATGACCAGGATGAAGATGCTGAAGAGGAAGAGGTTGATGGTCAGTTCGATCAGTGCCGGGATACTCAAAATGGCGGCGGTGAGGATCATCACCCCGCCCGTCTTAAACAGCAGAACCAATGTCAGCTCAACAGTTTTCAACAACCACATCAGTATCAGTGATGCGCTGTCGATTTTGCCGATGGCAGGGATCAAATGCCGCATCGGTACCAGCAGTGGTGAGGTCACCTTGAGCACAAACTGTGATACCGGATTGTAGAAATCCGCCCGCACCAGCTGCAGCACAAAACGTAGCAGCACAATCAGGATGTAGGCACCGAACAGCACCTCAACAAGGAAAACCAGTGGGGCAGCCGCATAGCCGTTCATCACTTCTCCTCCAGCATGCGTGAGAGTTCAACCGAGCGCTCCCGTGCGCCCTGTAGCGCCTTGCCGAACAGGTCGCGCAACGATCCCTCCTCAAGAATGGAGAGTGCCCGCTCTGTTGTTCCGCCTGGAGAGGTGACCTGCCAGCGCAGAGCCGCTGGGCCGTCACTGCTTTCAATCGCCATACGAGCGGCGCCCAGAGCAGTCTGTATGGTCAATAATCGTGCAGTCTCAGCCGCTAGCCCCATCGATTTTCCGGCCTCCTCCATCGCTTCCATCACCATGAAGAAATAAGCTGGCCCACTACCCGAAAGAGCAGTTACCGCATCCATTTTTTCTTCATCATCCACCCAGCAGGTAAGACCGACGGCACGCAATATCGATTCAGCCAAGCTCTTTTGATCATCGGTGACCCCGGGGGCGGCATGGAGTACGGTGGCTCCGGCCTGCAGCATAGCCGGGGTGTTCGGCATGGTGCGAACCAGTGCCGCTCCTCCGCCAAGCCAGATGCCAAGCTCTCTCTCACGCACGCCAGCGGCAATGGAGACAATCAGGGGGCGGCGGATCTGGGCCGCATCTGCAATGCCCTCAACCACCTGTTTCATCATCTGTGGTTTCACCGCCAGAACCACCACATCCGCTCTGTTGACGGCGTCACTGTTATCACCGATGGTGATGATGCCAAAACGGGCGGCGAGACCGGCCAGTTTCTCTCCATCCGGGTCACTGACGATGATCCGTTTCGCCTTATAGCCGTCGGCAATGAGTCCACCGATGAGGCTGGCGGCCATATTGCCCCCACCGATGAAGGTGATGGTTTTGCTGGAGAGGTCTGGAATTCTGGCGGTGCTGTTGTGGTTCAAAGTTTTTCTACCTCATGGTGAGTGATTGTTGTCAATTACGTAACTACTCAGCACAGTACTGAACACCGTACTCATTATCAGGCAGTTGCTCCAGGAATCGCATAAATTCATCCCTGAAGCTTACTTTGGCATCCCTGCCAAAGATATTCCTTCCACAACTGCCTGACAATGAGCACTCAATGCAGAACGAAGCAGGTGTGCTGAATAGTTACTCAATTACTTATGATATCCGTCTTACAGCAGAGCAGTGGAGGTCATTGTGGATCCGACTGTTTTTTAAGTGGCATACGCGGCCCAAATATATCAGTGCCGACCCTGACGATGGTGGCGCCCTCGGCTATTGCTGCCTCCAGATCGGATGACATTCCCATGGAGAGCGTCTCCAGGGGGGTGTCTATGGTTGCTAATCGGTCGCGTATCCGGCTAAGTGCGCTGAATGGCCGACGTTGCAGTTCAACCCCTTCGCTGGGGGCGGGAAGCGTCATCAAGCCGCGCAGCCGCAGTCGGGGCAGTTCACCGATCAGCCTGACCAGTGCAGTCGCCTCAGCCTCCGTGGCACCCGCTTTGCTCTCCTCCCCATCAATATTGATCTGCAGGCAGACATTCAACGGTTCCATGTGATCCGGCCGCTGGTCGTTCAGGCGCCTTGCGTGTTTTAGTGTGCCAAGACTGTGAACCCAGTCAAAATTTTCCGCAATGGTGCGGGTTTTGTTGCTCTGTATTCGGCCAATAAAGTGCCACTCTATGTCGTAGTCAGGCAGTTGCTGGATCTTCTCCAATGCCTCCTGAAGGTAGCTCTCTCCAAAATAGCGCTGTCCTGCGGCGACGGCCTCCAGCACATCCTCCGCAGGCCGGGTTTTGCTGACGGCCAGAAGCTGAACTGATTCTGTCGTGCGCGAGCAACGCTCTGCTGCTGCGGCAATGCGTTTTTTTACCTGTTGTAGGCGTTTATTGATCGGATTGCTCATTTATTAATCGGATTGCTCATTGTCTCTATCAGGGTTGTCTATAATAGTAGCGCCATGCTGTTGGTTTTGGTGTAGGGAAAGCCGATTTTAGAGGAAAAACGAGTTGAGTGCCCTGTCAATGCGGAGGGCGCCTCCTACCCACAATCAGTGATGAGGTCCTCATTATGCGGGCTGATAGCAGATTTTTCATGGAGAGTGGTCAAAAATCACCTTGTTCCTGGTAGGATCATAGTTGCAGGCAACAGAGGGCTGCACTGGATGCATTCGAACCGATCCGGGGAACCGAGCCGGTTTGCCGATTCCCTTGAGTGTGCAACCGATTACTTCAGGCGGGGTGGATAGAGTGAGGAAAAGGGCGTATGGATATTGCTGAGCTGCTGGCGTTTAGCGTTAAACATGATGCATCGGATCTACACCTGTCGGCCGGGTTGCCGCCGATGATCCGTGTCGATGGCGATATTCGTCGAATCAATGTACCCGCGCTGGATCACAAGGTGGTACACGGGCTTGTCTACGATATCATGAATGACAAGCAGCGGAAGGATTACGAAGAGTTTCTGGAGACCGATTTTTCCTTCGAGATTCCGGGGCTGGCGCGTTTTCGTGTCAATGCCTTTAACCAGGATCGTGGTGCATCTGCAGTTTTTCGTACCATTCCCTCAAAAGTGCTTACCCTGGATGATCTCAACTGTCCTGAAAAATTCAAGGACATTGTTGATGTTCCCAGGGGGCTGGTGCTGGTGACCGGGCCGACGGGCTCCGGCAAGTCCACCACCCTGGCGGCGATGGTGGACTATAAAAACGATAATGAGTATGCACATATCCTCACTATCGAAGATCCCATCGAATTCGTACACACCAGTAAAAAGTGCCTGATCAATCAGCGTGAAGTTCACCGCGACACCCTTGGCTTTTCCGAGGCCCTGAGATCGGCGTTGCGTGAGGATCCGGATATTATTCTGGTAGGTGAGTTGCGTGACCTTGAGACCATCCGGCTGGCGTTGACCGCAGCGGAAACCGGTCACCTTGTGTTCGGCACCCTGCATACCAGTTCCGCGGCAAAGACTATCGACCGTATCATCGACGTATTTCCGGCGGGGGAGAAGTCTATGGTCCGCTCCATGCTGTCCGAGTCCCTGCGTTCGGTCATAGCGCAGACCCTGTTGAAGAAGGTGGGTGGCGGGCGTACTGCTGCGTGGGAGATCATGGTCGGTACACCGGCGATAAGAAACCTGATTCGTGAGGATAAGGTGGCACAGATGTACTCCGCTATCCAGACCGGACAGGCAAGCGGCATGCAGACCCTCGATCAACACCTTCAGGAGCTGGTCAAGAAGGGAGTGATCAATCGGCTGGATGCCCGCGCCAAAGCGATGAATAAAGAGATTTTCGTCTAAACCTGATGACTATCCCAACGATGGAATTACAGCGATGAGTGTCGATTTCAACGCAATTTTGAACCTGATGGTGCAGAAGAAGGCATCTGATGTTTTCATAACCGTAGGGATACCGCCCAGTATCAAGATCAACGGGCGCATCATGCCGGTGGCAAAAACGGCGATTGGGGATGAGCAGTCGAAAGAGCTGGTGCTGGGGCTGATGACCCCCCAACAGCGGGAGGAGTTTAGTCAGACTAAGGAGTGTAATTTCGCCATCTCGCGAAAAGGGGTGGGGCGGTTTCGCGTCAGCGCCTTTGTGCAGCGGGATTCGGTAGGCATGGTGTTGCGGCGGATCGAGACCCGGATACCCTCCATCGAGGAGCTGCTGCTGCCGCCGGTGCTGAAGGATCTTGCCATGACCAAACGCGGTCTGGTGATCTTTGTCGGCGCCACAGGCACCGGCAAGTCTACCTCCCTGGCGGCGCTGCTGGGGTATCGCAATCGCAACAGCAGCGGCCACATCATCACCATCGAGGATCCAGTCGAATATGTCCACTCGCATGAGGGTTGCATTGTCACCCAGCGCGAGGTGGGAATAGATACCGAGTCCTACGATATCGCCCTGAAAAACACCATGCGACAGGCGCCGGATGTGATTCTTATCGGTGAGATTCGTACCCGTGAAACCATGGCCAATGCGATCACTTTTGCCGAAACCGGACACCTTTGTCTATCAACGCTACATGCAAACAACGCCAATCAGGCGCTGGATCGCATTATCAACTTTTTCCCCGATGATCGGCGCGATCAGGTGTATATGGATCTCTCCCTCAATCTGCGGGCGATTGTCGCCCAGCAGTTGATCAGGCGGCCCGATGGTAAGAGTCGGCGACCGGCGGTAGAGGTGCTGATGAACACTCCCCTTGCGGCGGATCTGATTCGTAAGGGCAAGGTGCATAAGCTCAAGGAGCTTATGAAGCGCTCAACGGAGCAGGGGATGATGACCTTTGACCAAGCACTCTATCACCTCTATACAGATGGCGAGATTACCTATGATGACGCCGTACTGCATGCAGACTCATCCAATGAGGTGAGGTTGATGATCAAGCTCGGCGGCAGTGATGAGGAGCGCTTCACGTCACGTCTGGAGACGGCCTCTTTCGTTGATTCCGAAGATTACGGTTAAGCGGGTCAACTGCGGTGGGCCAGCCTGGAAAAGTAGAGTCAGGAAATCGTTGAAAATACCGCCGCAGCATCAAATACCGGGCCGTCGACGCAGACACGTTTCATCGTCGGGCCATCGACGGTCTTCACTTCAACCACGCAGCCAGCGCAGCCGCCGACCCCGCAGGCCATGAACTCTTCCAGGGAGACCTGACAGGGGAGATTGTACTCTGCTGCCAGAGCGGCTACCGCCTCCAGCATCGGGTGTGGGCCGCAGGAGAAGATCTCCACCTGCCGTCGGCTTTCCCGATCCAGCGCATCGAGCCACAGGCGGGCCAGATCGGTGACATAACCCTGGAGACAGCCGTCAAAGCCTTGAAGGCTTGCCAGACGATTGGGAATACCCCACTGCTCCAGCAGCGGCATGGCGGCGGAGATGCTCTCCATTATGCCGGGAACTTCTATCGCTGAAGTTACTGGTTGGAATGGGAAGGGTACCTCGGAACCGAAAATCGCCATCGGTTTGTATTGAGGGTCACCCGTCAGTGACTCAGCCAGAAATATCATCGGCGGCATGCCGACACCGCCCCCGATCAGCAATGGCCGACTCTTTTTCGGTTTCACTTTGAATGGTGTGCCGATGGGCCCCATCAGACTGATCGACTCACCTGCTCTGCGGTCGGAGAGCAGTCGGGTGCCTTCCCCCACCACTTTGTAGAGCAGATCTATCCAGCCTGTTTCGGGAGCTGTGCGCATAATCGAGATCGGGCGGCGCAACGGCCTTCCGGGGGCGCATTGAAGATGAACGAAGCTCCCCGGGCGGGCATTCGCGGCACACTCCGGTGCCTGCAGCCTGAGGATGTGCTGGTCACCGTCAAAGGCGTTATGGGAGAGGACTTCTGCATCCTCCAGGAAAATAGTGCCGCGGTGGGATCTGTCGGTACACATCAGTTGTTGTCTCGTTTGTTGATTTCAAGCAGGGTACGGGCCATCCGGTGGGTAAATTTTTTCTTGTGACGGCGGATTGGAGTGTCTGCCGACACGGTTATTGCTCACTCAACCAGGTTTCCAGTATCAGTTTAGCCGCAACAGCGTCCAACTCCTCAATTTTCTTTGGTGGCTTGTCAAAGTGGCGCCGTGCTTCCATTGAAGTCAGGCGCTCATCAATCATATGTACCGGCAGTCGATAACGTCCTTCCAGTTGGCGGGCAAAACGGCGTGCCAGATCAGCGGTTTGAGCATCGCCGCCATCGATCCTGGTCGGTAGCCCCACGACCAGCTCATCCGGTCTCCACTCTTCAATCAATCGGCTGATCGCCACCCAATCCGGTTTTTGGTGAACCATCCGCAGTGTGGTGAGTGGTGTTGCCGTTGCTGTCAGTGGCTGGCCGACGGCAATGCCTATTTTTGCCGTGCCGTAGTCAAAGCCAAGCAGACAGCCCATTAGTACTTTTCCAACGTGATAATTGAGAATCCGTAATTATAGTGGTGAAAGGGCACTAAGCGTGCCCCGCATCGTTTGGCAACAGGTTGATGTCGATCCCCAGGGTGAGGGCAGCGGCCTGCCAGCGCTCTTCATTGGGCAGGTCAAAGATAATTCGCTCTTCCACCGGGCCGCTCAACCAGCTGTTGGATATCAGCTCCTCTTCCAGTTGCCCCCCCGCCCAACCGGCGTAGCCGAGTGCGATCAGGCATTTTTCCGGCCCCTTGCCTTGGGCCGTCGCTTCCAGAATATCGCGGGAAGTGGTGATGCTGGTGGTGGCGCTGACCGAGAGAGTGGAGTCCCACTCACTGTCACCGGTATGGAGCACAAAGCCACGCTCACTCTGTACCGGGCCGCCGGTATAGATGATCTGATCGCGGTGCTGCGCGTTATCGGCGGAGATGTCGAGTTGGTCGAGGATATCGCCTAGTCGCAATCCGGATGGGCGGTTGATGATGATGCCCATGGCGCCCTGCTTGTCATGCTCGCAGATGTAGGTCACTGTGTGGCGGAAATTAATATCCTTCAGCCCGGGCATGGCGATAAGCAGGTGGTTGGTAAGGTCGATGTTGTTCATACAGCTAGTATCCGGCTCTAGTCGAGTAGTCGCAACCCCCGGTTATTTGGCAAACAGCCGATTGCTGTTGAGAAACTGCCAGGTACGAGTGATGACGATGATATCGGTCTCCTCCTTGATCTCAGCAGGGAAGGGAGCAAAGGGTGCCGCCAGATTGACAATATGTTTTGCGGCATCGTCCAGCAACTTGTGCCCCGAGGGTTTCCTGATGACGATCTTGTTGATGTGGCCGTCCCGGCGGATTGAAACCTCCAGTACCAGGTCGCCGTGAAGCTTTCGCCGCCGCGCCTCATCCGGGTAGTTGAGGTTGCCGACACGCACAACCTTACGCCGCCAGCCATCCAGGTAGCTGGTGTACTTGTGCTCTTTGGTGGCGGCGCTGAGAAACTTCTTTCTCGGTCGCTTCGCATAGGCTTTTGCCTTGCGGTCAAGTTCAGCGGTGAGCCGGGCGATCTCCGGGCTGGCGCTGGCTAGCAATCGGGCGATCGACACCTTTCTCTTTTGTGGTTTTTCGGGGGGTGCTTTCGGTTTTGTTACGACCCGCTTTTTTGCCGGACTTTTTTGGGTGAGCACCTTCTTCACCTTTTTCTCCGGTGGAGGTGCGAGCTGTCTCGGTGATTGTCTGGACTGTACCGGAACCGGTTTTGGCTCCGGCCTGGGTGGAGGAGCGGTTGTCGTCGGCCGAACCTTCTCCTCCCGGTTGCCGCCACCAGCCTGGGATGTCTGGGCCAGGAAATCAGCCTTTTTCGGTTGCTCAGCCTTTTTTGGCTGCTGCAGTACCATGATCTCAAGGGTACGATCTGGATTGGAAGGGCGTTTTGGTTCACCCAGTTGGAAACTGATGCCGAGGATGATCACCGTATGCAGTGTCACAGCGACAAACAGCGTCAGGCCAAAGCGGTCGACGGGAGTAACGGATGCGCTGCCGTTCATCCTCGCTGCCCTTGAGTTGTCCGCTGTGGTGAGGTGATCACTTGAGTTTCTGTTCAATGCAGTCCATCAGGCCCGCACTGATATTGAGTTGGTAGAGGGCATCGAGTTCCCGGATGCAGGTGGGGCTGGTGACGTTGATCTCTGTCAGGTAGTCACCGATAATGTCGAGACCGGCAAAAAGTATGCCCCGCTGTTGCAGTGCGGGTCCGATCTGACGGGCGATCCACAAATCCCGTTGAGAGAGCGCCACCCCCTCTCCCCGTCCGCCGACAGCCAAGTTGCCACGGGTCTCTCCCTCTTTGGGAATGCGCGCCAAAGCGTAGGGTACGGGCTCTCCGTCAACCATGAGGATGCGCTTGTCACCGGCGCTGATCTCGGGAATAAATTTTTGCGCCATGGTGTATTTTGCGCCATTGTCCGTCAGTGTCTCGATAATCACATTACGGTTGACGTCATCAGCGCGGACACGAAAAATCGAGGTGCCCCCCATTCCCCCCAGTGGTTTGAGAATGACATCATCATGCTGCTCAATGAAAGAGAGAAGATGTTGCGGGCGGCTGCTTACCAGTGTCGGAGGACAACACTGGGGAAACCAGGCGGTAAATAGCTTCTCGTTGCAGTCTCTCAGGCTTGCCGGCCGGTTAACTATCAGCACGCCCTGGGCTTCTGCCCTCTCCAGCAGATAGGTGGTATAGATGTACTCCATGTCGAAGGGGGGATCCTTGCGCATCAATATGGCATCAAGCTGCTCCAGGGGGGTCTCTCTTTCCGGCTCCAGGCTGAACCAGTTGGCGGAGTTGTCCTCCACCTCAAGCCTGCGCATGGTTGCTGAAGGGTGCTGGTTCTGCAGAAACAGATCCCCCTGTTCCATGTAGTGCACCTCCCAGCCACGGCGGCGCGCTTCGAGGAGCATGGCGAAGGTACTGTCCTTTTTTGTGTTGATGGAACCGATGGGATCCATCACTACACCGAGTCTGATGGTCATGAGTATTATGATACCTGAGGTGTGTGGATTTGTCGGTGATGGGTTCGCTTTTTCACCTTATTTTAGGTAATCGCTGAATCAGTTAGTAAAAAGATAAAAATAATTATTCATTTTAATAAACAATAGGTTATTCATTGTAAGCATCGCTATGACAGGCGTTTTGATATGAATAAATGTTGCAGAGTACC
>JBEVXT010000786.1:0-1797 GCA_040505955.1 Sedimenticola sp.
TTAAATCTAGATTCAACCTCTATAACTAATTAATTTTCATATGGTTTATATTTTTTTTCTGGTGTTTTGCTTTTTAAGTGAATGCCATTGCTTCTGCGGGGGTATTGGGGCAGATTATAAAGAACTCATCGCCACCCAGACGGCAGACCAGATCATCAGTGCGTACTGAGTATTTAAGCTCAATGGCCAGACGTCGCAACACCTCGTCGCCAGCATCATGACCGTAGGTGTCATTGATCTGTTTAAATTTATCGGCATCGATCATCATGCAGGCGAGTGGTGAACCCTCTTCCGTTGATTTCTGCCACATACCGGCAAGATAGTGCATGGCATGGCGTCGATTGGGTAGCCCCGTTAATGTATCGGTCAACGCCATCAACTCAAGGCTTTTATTGGCTTCCAAGAGCGCCTCTGTGCGCTCTAAAACCTTCTCTTCCAGGGTCTGATTTAACTCAAGCAGTTCACGGTTGCGGTTGGATACCTGTGTAAAGAGTCCGTTAAGCGCCGCTAATAATGGCTTTGTTGCATTACTTCCCCGTTTCTCGTTGCTCAGATAAGCATCTTCCGCACTCTGTCCGGCCTCAATCGCTGCAATCTGCCTTGCCATACTCTGATCAATACCGAGGATATGAAAGGCAAGCCAGTGGGAGAGGAATTCCAACAGTGATTTGGCGTTATCAAGGTTTTCAGGTGTGATGGTGTTATACCTCGATGTCACCTCCTGGAGAAAATGCCGGTGTTCATCGACCTGGTGTTGAAAGTGCCGTGGATCAATGGCAGCCTTGGCCATCAATTTTTCTTCTTCATCGAAATGATACGTCGCGTACCCTCTTAACTCACCAAAGATAGCTTCAATATCGGCATAGGTCACTTCGTGCTGTGCCAGTAGGTCACCATACTGGTTAAGAACATCCACAATGTGATGGTGTTGTTGATCGACTTCGGACAACCCAGTAATAAAGTGTTGGTCCCAGCGGAATGACTCCATGATACGTTTCCGATAAGTGCATCTTACTTTCGATTATAGACTTTGATGGCAGGCGTTGTTGTCTGACAATAATGAATATAGGCTTGTTAGCGTGACTTTCCCCATATTACTCTATAAAAAACAGGAAGTATAAGTAGCGGGCAGCACCCAAATAGTTGTAACTACTCAGCTACAGAGGGATGACAGGCGACTCGCCTGTAGGAGGGTGCCCTCGCCGCGATGAACGCAGCACACTCTATGCAAAACCCTATCGCACCGGAGCGGGGCTCCTACAGGTGACTATATAACGACCAACGTTCTCTTTCACAGCGCAAAGTCAATCATGAGTGAGGCGAAAGGGTCTCTTTGGCGGGGAGGAGGTACTGAATAGTTACCTTTTTATCATCTCTTTTTGGATCGATTTAAAACTTCTCGACCATGGGGCCTGTTTTTTCAAAGTAGCAGGCAATTTTTTTCGTGCACGCTCAGCACCACGAATGCTGGAATAATCACCAAGAACAGCAGAGTACCACGCTTTATTCCACTTCACTGAACGAAAATATGCAGCCTCATTGACCAGCTTGTTATCACGAATAAACTTAATAACTCTTTTTTCATCCGCCACACCAATTAACTGCACTGCATAGTGTTTTGGGTTCCGTGAAACAAGCCAAGCCTGCCGAGATATATCCAGCGCTACACTTTTATCTTGCGGTACCGTCGGTGTTAACTGCGGAGGATCCCTATTGACACTACCAGCCGGCACATCTTGTAAAACCAATTCACCTTGTTTCTCATGGACATCTACCACTGGTAAGGAGCGCTCTATT
>JBEVXT010000787.1:0-7959 GCA_040505955.1 Sedimenticola sp.
TTGGCCGCCTGATCAAGACGGTAGTTCTCCAGGGAGTCAGCCAGCACGGCCTCGGTGGATTGCAGGCGGGAGATAATCCAGCGGTCTGCGGCACTCAGCTCTACATCACCGCCGTTCTGGCCGCAATCCTGATCTTCAGTATTCATAAAGACGTAGCGGGAGGCGTTCCACAGCTTGTTACAGAAGTTGCGGTAGCCATCGATACGGCCCAGGTCGAACTTGATATCACGGCCGGTGGCGGCCAGTGCGGCAAAGGTAAAGCGCAGTGAGTCGGTGCCGAAACTGGGGATGCCGTCGGGGAAGTCCTTGCGGGTCTGCTTTTCGATCTTCTTCGCCAGTTGAGGCTGCATCATGCCGTTGGTGCGCTTCTGCACCAACTCTTCCAGTTCGATGCCGTCGATCAGATCGATGGGGTCGAGCACGTTGCCCTTGGACTTGGACATTTTGTCGCCGTGGGAGTCGCGTACCAGACCGTGTACATAGACCTCATGAAAGGGTACTTTGCCATCCATGAACTTGAGGCCGAACATGATCATCCGGGCAACCCAGAAGAAGATGATATCGAAGCCGGTGACCAGTACGTTGGTGGGGTAGAAGTCCTCCAGACGCTGGGTGTTCTCGGGCCAGCCCAGGGTGGAGAAGGGCCAGAGGGCGGAGCTGAACCAAGTATCCAGTACGTCTTCGTCCTGACGCAGGGGGTAGGCGGCGTCAAAGCCGTGCTTTTCTCGCACCTCCTCTTCACTGCGACCGACGTAGACATTGCCTTCGTCGTCATACCAGGCGGGGATACGATGGCCCCACCAGATCTGACGGCTGATGCACCAGTCCTGGATGTTGTTCATCCACTCGTAATAGGTATTCTTCCAGTTATCAGGTACAAACTTGATATCACCATTCTCTACCGCCTCGATGGCGGGTTTTGCCAGCGGGCCGACTTTGACGTACCACTGGTCGGTGAGGAAGGGTTCAATGACAGTGCCGGAGCGGTCACCACGGGGCACCATCAGTTTGTGATCGACGGTCTTCTCCAGCAGGCCCTCTGCCTCCAGATCGGCAACGATCTGCTTGCGCGCTTCATAGCGATCCATGCCGATGTACTTTGTGGGCAGCAGTTCGCCCTCTTCATCGCTGTTCTCACGGACTGCGGCATCGGCGGTGAAGATATTAATCAGGCCACCGTGGGGTTGATCGCTGATCTGCAATTCATCCCGGTGACGCTGCCACACCTCGTAGTCGTTGAAGTCGTGGGCCGGGGTGATCTTTACGCAGCCGGTACCGAATTCAGGATCGGCGTGCTCATCTGCCACGATGGGAATCCTGCGGTTGGTCAACGGTAGTTCAACCAGCTCGCCGATCAGGTGCTTGTAGCGCTCATCCTCGGGGTTCACTGCGACGGCACAGTCACCGAGCATGGTCTCGGGACGGGTGGTGGAGACCACCAGACTGCCCTGGCCGTTGGTGAGAGGGTAGCGCATGTGCCACATATGGCCCGCTTCCTCTTCGTTCAGCACCTCCAGGTCGGAGACGGCGGTGTGCAGCATGGTATCCCAGTTGACCAGGCGTTTGCCGCGATAGATCAGCCCCTCTTCATGGAGGCGGACAAAGACCTCTTTCACCGCATCGGAGAGACCATCATCCATGGTGAAGCGCTCATGCTGCCAATCCAGGGACGAGCCGAGGCGGCGCAGCTGACGGGTGATATTGCCGCCGGACTCCTCACGCCACTCCCAGATGCGGTCAATGAAGGCGTCACGGCCGAGGTCGTGGCGGGACTTGCCGTCAGCCTCAAGCTGGCGTTCCACCACCATCTGGGTGGCGATACCGGCGTGATCTGAACCCGGCTGCCACAGGGTCTGATCCCCCTTCATACGGTGGTAGCGGATAAGTGTATCCATCACCGTGTTGTTGAAGCCATGCCCCATGTGCAGACTGCCGGTGACGTTGGGCGGCGGAATCATGATGCAGTAGGAGGAGGGGGCGCTGTCGCTCATTTGGGAAGGGGCAAAATAGCCGCGCTCTTCCCAAGTTTGGTACCAACGTTGCTCAAGACTGTGGGGATCGTATGTTTTATCCATCGGTCACTGTAATAATGATCTAAAATTGAAAGATTAGGATGTTATAAGTGCCGCTATTATACCGGAATTAGCAGTGATAGCCCGCCGTGTTTGGCATTATGAATTTAATATTCGAAGGTAGCCGCCCGTCCCTTGGCCGTGATGGAGTAGTGGCAGTGCAGTAGGGGAAATTCTTCGTGGTTACCCCTGAGGTTCAGGAGTAATCAGGAAATACTTTAGCTGTCAGGCCGTCAAGGGTTTCCGGCAAGGTATATCAGAAGACGGTCATGAACCAGCAGGATGACATCATCCATGCCATCACCATCTATATCGGTAACCAGCAACTCCCGGGGCTCGTGGGTGCCGGTGGGTTGATCTTGCCCCTCCAGATCGTTAAATACCGCAAAATGGAGCTTGCGCTGCAGGGCATTGTTATGGCGCTGCAGTACTTCCAAAATACGGGTCTCGCGGTCATCCTGCGCAATCAGCTCATGGACACCGTCTGCATTGAGGTCACCATAGGCCAGTTCACCATATTTTACCTTTTCCAGGTCACTCTCATGGCTGAATAGCTTTTTTAGATAGAGATTGGCGCTTGTCTGTTTAATCACCCAGAAACGATCCTGGCCAAGATATAGAAGTGCTGAGCCACCATCTGATAGTGGGAGACGCTGTGTGGCAAGCAGCTCGATACTTCCGATGGTATGGGTGCGCCATGGACGGAACACGCCGCTGTCATCACGGCGCTGCACTTCCAGTTTATCATCCCCCCTGGCGGTCAATAATAACTCTGGGGAGCCATCTCCATCCATATCGTGAAGTAGGGCGGACGAGGCCCTGGCGGTAGGGTCATTCAGATTGAACTGGTCTTCCACTTGAATACCGTCTTCAATGCGCAGAGAGCGCACGAACCCATCCCCATTGACCAGTATCTCCAGTTCTCCGTCAGCATCGGGATCCGCAAGAGTCACATCTCCGGGGGTTGCGCCATCAAACAGTGCGGCACGAAAACCCTCTCGGGTCGAAAGGTTGTGAAAGCCACCATTGCCATCGCCCAGGAGTAGGCGCGCGGGAGAGCGGGGTGTGAACAGCATCAAATCCGGTTGCCCATCCTGATTCCAGTCTGCACTGTGGATTCCGTTGGGATCTGTGGATAGCCCCTCCAGCGGGAGCACCGCAGATTCCTGCCAACCTTCCGCCGTGGGAATCAGTAGGTGCAGAAGACGTTTTTTCTTTGTCCGGAGTACAACGGCCAGTCGCGCCGGTTGGGTTGGTGTGGCGGGCACAAAGGCCAGTGTCAGGGGTTTCTGCTCAAGCAGGATGGGGTGGGGATAAGAGAGACGCCCATTGGCCTGCAGCTGAGATACTCCAACCACGCTCTCTTTGGATGAAGCAAGGTATACCTCCATTCGCCCATCGCCGTCTGCATCACCCAATGCAACAGAGGTGACGCCTGAAAAGACAGGATAGGCTACAGGTTCGGAAAATACCGCATTACCCCGGTTTTTGTAGATCCACAGCTGTGATGCTTTTGGATCTGCCAGGATCACCTCTTGCTCACCATCTCCATCCAGATCACCCACCCCATAGATCGATGTGTTGCGTACCCTGACAGGTAAAGCGTGCACCTGGGGTATTGGAGCCTGATCCACGCCACTGCTCCCAAGGTTAATGCCAGAGACTTCAAGCAGTCCGGTTGCACTGTCGATCCATGCAAGTTCCACCCGGCTTCCCTGTTCGAGCAGAGCGGGTGTGCTGCGTGGTGTGTCGAGGCGCAACAGGCGTTCTACGGCATACCCACCCAGTTCATCCTGTAGCCGGACACGCAGTGCATAACGACTCTTACGAGTGATGTAGAGGAGGTCTTTTCGACCGTCCTGGTTGATATCTGCGCTCATCAGGTCATAGTTATCGGGATCGGCTAGGGGGTAGCGGCTTACCGGGTGAAAATGGCCGTCTTTTCGTTGACGAAAGAGCAGCAAGGCCTTCTCAGCCAGTAGTGCCAAATCAGCGCGCCCGTCTGCATCCAAGTCCTCAGCCAGTACAGCACCCCGCCACTGGGTGGTTTTTTCCTGCCTGTAGCTCCAGCCCCGTTCCCAGTCTCCCGGTCTACGCTGGTAGTAGACCACCAGACCGTCATCTTTGGTACTGACTGCAAAATCGATCAGCCCGTTACCATCCAGATCAGCCCCGGCCAGGGAATACATTCTGAGGCCGGTGGCCAAGCGCTGTTTGCCGAAGCGGCTGTCATCAAACACCGGCTTCCAGCGCCCATTGCGGGTTGCCAGTTTTTCATCATTTCTGGGCTCGTTCGGTGCATACTGGCGCAGAAGCTGGATACCGGCCTGGTTATTGTTGAGCAGAGCAAGATCCTGCAGCCCATCACTGTCCAGGTCGAGTGCTATCAACTCCCTGGTACTAGAATTGAGCTTGACCACCTCCATACTGGAAAAGCCTGGGGTACCCTGCGCCTGGGTAACGCAGGGCGGAAGCAGGCAGAGCAGTGGTAAGAGCCATTTTGAAATTGCCATCACCCCTTATCCTCTCCATGCTGTATCTGCAGGCGGTAGTGGATATGGCCCTTCTCAAGGTAGGTTGCGGAGATCACCGCATCGAGATAGCCGTCGAAGGTATCGTCTTTCAGTTTTGGAAGTACCTGACAGGTTTGAGGGCGTGGTCTGGCATTAGGTAGCATGCGCAGTCCCGAGAGTAAGCCTTTTAGAAAGCTGTCAGGCTGCTCGAATCCCAGTGCAGAGTAGCCATCGGGCAGGGTATTCAATGCTTGTTCCAGCGGAGGCTGCTCCCAAATCGGGGTGCGCCTGTCATGGTGATTAAGGCTTGCCAGTAGACTCTCCACCTCGGTTACCTCACGAGAGTAAATAAAATAACCGTTGGTGATGGCATAGGAGGCGACAGGCGCTCGCTTATCTCCTTCACCCCGCATAAACAGGTAGAGTGGTGTATCCAGATATTCACGAGGTTCGATGGCCGCTTTCCATGACTCCAGTTGGTGCATCTGCGCCATCAGCATCTTCATCCCTTCGGTATCGAGCAGTTCCTGCACCACCACTTCTACAGTATCCGTATAATCCCCCTCTTCCGGGAGACGCTTTTTAGGTAGGGTGAAGGTAAGCATGGTGGAGCCGAGGCTTTCGCTCAGTTGCCGCTGCGCATCACTTCCCATTTTATGTGCCGCTGAATGGAGAGCATAGAGCAGATAGTCGCCACTGCCTATACCATAGAGGGGGCTGCTTTCCAGTTGACTGAGCCAGTCCCACATCCGTTGGAAGTCGACACTTTGGATACTGATCTCTCTGCTGCCGGCAGGAACGAACGATGGTAATTCGCGCAGAGGGGTGCTTAAACTGAACAAGCCACCTTGCTTGGTATCATCAGTAAAAAATAGATCCATGTCGACCCCGCTCTGCCCACTTTCGGTATAACTGCTGATCATCACACCACTCAAGGCATCACCAAATATCGTAGTGAGTGAAGAGGTTACCAATTGTCCTACAGGATCCATCTGCTCTTGCGTTTCTCCCAAATCATCCTCTTCCCTCTCATTATCTTTAATATCGGTCGGTTCTATGTCACGAAGCGCCTGCTCAGCTATGCGACGCTCCTTCAGCACTTGCCGGAAGTAGCCCTCCAGCAGGCCACCCACTCTATCTCCCTGCAGATAGAAGAGCAGGTTCCAGGGTTCTGAGCGTTCATTACGTACTTTGAAAGGCCTTTTCTCAGACCAGTTGTCGGAAATTTCCCCCTGGGCAATGGAAGCCACCATAGTCCGCAGATAGGCGGCAGGTCTTGCCATTACCAGGTGATTGTTGACCATCGCCCACCCACTGCCTTCAATCACCTCCTGACCATCTTCGTACCGGCGCAGGTTGAGGGCTGTTTCAAAATACTCCTCTTCCGAGAGAGTAGGGCCGGATCCTTTGCCAATCTCCTGATCCTCCAATTCCAGCCTGTGCTGAATCAAATCCTCAATTTGCTGCGTTTGACCGCCGGTCTCTGCTATAAGCGCATATGAACTGGGCATCTCACCAAACAGTGCCTCTACTTTCGGGATGGTAAGTAGAACCTGGCCGGGAAACAGCATCTTCAGATCATCTGAGGGGTACCCCGATGCGCGTTGTATTTGTCGTTCCCAGTGCCACGAGTTGATCAGTCTTCCCTGGGTTGCGAAAGTACTCCAGACCTCCTTGCGATCCAGTGCTTTGCGCAGCGGATTGTCTGCCAGGTTTTGCAGCAGCGAAGGCAGATTTCGTGTTAAGAGAACAAGCTCAGTATCAGCTGGAACCAGTTTTTCAAGAGCAAGTTCATTGGCCGATGATTGATGTGTAAAGATAAGGCAGACAAGCAGCAGATGACGTAGATTCATTTTCCCTTTTTCTCTTTTCCATGATGAGCCATGGGTGCGTTGTAACGATAACCATTGTTGGTATTTCTAGCATCGAATGCATAAGCATCGATATTGTCGAGAAAGACCCTAAGCCGGTTGGCCGGGATTGCAAAGCTCAGGCCCTCAATGCCCACTGCCTGGATTTTCATGTTATTCACACCGACCACCTCACCCCGTAGGTTGAAAAGCGGGCCACCCGAGTTACCGGGGTTGATCTGGACTGTACTCTGCAGATAGAGCTGACCATCCATCGGGCGGTTCCTGAGGCTGATGATTCCCTGGCTTACGGTGCGATCAAAACCCAGTGGGCTGCCAATGCTGAAAACATTCTCACCTTGCACCAGTGAATGGGAGTCTCCCAGTGTCAGTACAGGTAGTGTTTTACCTCCGTTGCCTTCGATCTTGAGCAGCGCTAAATCCAGATGGGGACTGAGCGCGACGATCCGTACGTTGTCGAACAAGATGGGGCGGAGTTCACTCTTTCCCTTCTCAAACAGGGTCAGGGTGATCTCGTGCTCTCCGTCGATTACATGATGATTGGTGACAACGTAACCGTCTGACTGGATCAGAAAGCCAGATCCAAGGCCCGTTGGCGTACGCACACGCAGCACTGCTTCACTGGTGTTTTTGACTTGCTTTTTGATATCGCTTCGCTGTGGGGGCTGGGAGTTGATGGTATAGAGACCGGAGTGCTGTATGCCAGTTTCCTGAGTAGAGAGAGAAGAGCCTTTATCTTGCAAATCGGCCACCTGTTCCTGTGGGATTTTCAGGATATCGAAGCCAAGATCCAACAGCAGCCAGTTGTGCTTCTCCATCAGCAGTGGGGCCTCAATCACTGTGCCGTTCTTCAGCCCGATCCGTATCAGTGAAGGTTCGGCGCCCCAGCAGAGCCAGGACGGCAGTGTGAGCAACAAGATCAGTACGCCATGCAGTTTAGACATGGGGGGTTCCCTCGATTCCTTGTGGTGATGTTGAATTGTTAGTGTACATGATTGTACGACTTTCTTTCTGCCATAGGCAATGGCTCAGCTTTGTTGCGATTGATATATCTTGTGGCACTACAGGGAGATTAATCACGGCATTGTTCTGACATGGGTGAATGGCACGTCCTTCACCGGTCTGCACGATTATGAGATTGGGCTGAAAATGATTTTCAGTGGTTGCTGTAGTCGCTGCATTATTGATCTAATATTCAGAGTGTGCGATTTTCAATCGGCCTGTTGACTCAAGTCCGACAGTGATCGACCACTATCTTCAATCTAGTTTGTCTTTGGCAGTGGAGCAGTAAAACGTAATGACAATGGAAACCACCACGAATAAGAATAGGGTCTTCTCTTTCAACGAGGGTGACGGCAAGAATAAAAAGCTGTTGGGAGGCAAGGGGGCCAATCTCTGTGAGATGACCCAAATCGGCCTCAATGTACCCCCTGGGTTTGTGATTAGCACCGAGGCTTGCCTGGAGTATCTTGCCGCCGAGGACGGGGCGCTTCCATCCGGCAT
>JBEVXT010000787.1:8059-9159 GCA_040505955.1 Sedimenticola sp.
GGGGATGACTCAGCCACCGGTGTCGCTTTCACCCGAAACCCCGGCACCGGCGAGAACAGCCTCTATGGTGAGTATCTGGTCAATGCTCAGGGTGAGGATGTGGTGGCGGGTATCCGCACCCCCAAGCCCATCGACCAACTCGATCAGGAGATGCCGGAGATGGCAAAACAGCTCGCCCAGCTGCGCCAAAATCTGGAATCTCACTACCATGAGGTGCAGGACTTCGAGTTCACCATTGAGCAGGGCACCCTCTACTGCCTACAGACCAGAAACGGCAAAATGAATGCCGTGGCTATGGTGCGCACCTCGGTTGAGATGGAGCAGGAGGGGCTGATTACTAAAGAGCAGGCACTGCTGCGCATCGATCCGGCCCATCTTGAACAGATGCTCTATCCGCACCTTGATCCTTCGGTAAAGCTCAACCCACTGGCTCAAGGGCTTCCCGCTTCACCGGGGGCCGCCTGCGGCCATGCGGTGTTTGATGCCGACAGGGCCGAGGAGGTGGGCAAACAGGAGGGGCGGAAAGTCATCCTGTTACGGGAGGAGACCAAGCCCGAGGATATCCATGGCTTCTTCGCCTCGGAGGGTATTCTTACCAGCCGTGGCGGCAAGACCTCCCACGCTGCAGTGGTGGCGCGGGGGATGGGCAAGCCCTGTGTCGCTGGTGCCGAAGGAATTCAGGTGGATGTGGGCCGCCGCGAGGCCTATGTGGGTGAGGCGGTGATCAAAGAGGGTGATCTGATCACTATCGACGGCACCTCCGGCAATGTCTACCTGGGGGAAATTGCTACGGTTGAGCCCGATTTTACCGATGAGCTTAACACCTTGCTCGGTTGGGCCGATGAGGTGGCCTATCTGCGGGTGATGGCCAATGCAGATACTGCGGTTGATGCTCTGCGTGCGGTTAAATATGGAGCCAGTGGTATCGGTCTCTGCCGTACCGAGCGGATGTTTAATGACAGCGCCCGTTTACCGGTAGTCATCGAGATGATAGTGGCTGAGGGTGATATCCAGCGTCAGGATGCATTGGCTAAGCTGTTGCCGATGCAGCGTGCTGACTTTGTCGCTATTTTTGAGGCGATGTCGCCACGGCCGGTGAC
>JBEVXT010000788.1:0-4691 GCA_040505955.1 Sedimenticola sp.
TTCAGAAACAAATATTTACTTAACTAAATTATATTTAATAACTGTTGTTGTTTTTATTCAACTGTGTCACCATTTTCATATTTGATGTATATGTTCAATACATGTTACTGTTAGAGACTATCATGCATTATACATGTATCTTGTACCGTATATAAATTCTCAACACAGAAGCACCTGGGCCCCAAATTAACAAAACTTAACTACAATCTCAGACTCGACTACTTTGATTTAGCTAAGTTCCTACTCAGTATTTCCAAAGAAACTTACTTTCAACCGAGTCTGAGATTTTAGTGAAGTTTCACTACTTTGGTCACTCTAGCATCCAATATGTTTATGAAGACTATTGAGTATTCATAAGCGAGTATTGACTAATGCTGATATATTTTTCTTATTTTCTGTACTTTCCATTTTTGCAATGCTCTGCCAAAATCAAAGTTCTTGAGCTCAGGCCCATCCTCTGATATCCTCATTAGATCATCAAGTGTTTGACTTTTCATTGATGATCTAAATTTGGATTTCAGTCTGTTCTGAGTTGAGAACCCTCTCTCACACTGGACACTTGTCATTGGAATGACGGCACAGCACTTGAGTAATGCATAAACATTCGGCAGCATATCAAGGTACTTGTTTCCTACAGTGAGCATGACCTCCTTTAGAGAATGGTTTTTGAAATTTCCTAGAACCAGGCGCTTGTAATGCTGGTATTCGGACAAACATGTTTCAAGACCCCCTTCTATGTGGCATGAAAAATGATCGACCAAACCCTTGAACTCCTCAACACCATACTTGCTGATGGCCGACTCTGTTGATGAAATGCTGCTTGGCACAAGCACCTGCATTTTATCAACAATGTCGCCATCCTGAAAACGATCCTCCAAGTTCTGCACAATTTTATTTACATATTGTGGCAACACCTTCTCTATCACATTCTTCTGTTGTTCATAGTAGTGGATTTCTGTGCTCAGATCACACTGCGACTCATTTTGTTCATTACTCATACTCTCATTACATTCATCGTCACTAAACCCTTCAAATTCAACATTCCTCTCAATTCCAGCAGATACCGACTTACAGTCTGATTCATTGACAGGCCTTGCATACACTACACTCTCATCCTTCTGCTGAACAAACAAGCTGATTTTATCAACAAACACACCTTCACATTCAATCAAATCTTTCAAGCTCGCACAAGTACTGTTCACCACTGGCCCTATGCTACTGAAGTCCAGTTCAGTCTTCTGGAAGGATTTTGACAGTCTACCCATAAATGGTAATATGTCCATCATGAGGTGTGTCAGAGCAATGAATTTGTACTGTCTGACCTCTTTGTACAATCCCTTAGCCCCAGGATCCTTAATGGCGTCACGCTCCAAACACATACACAGGGCAGGGTATGACCGGTAAACAGCTGTCACAGCATTCTCCATGGAAAGCCATCTAACGGAGTGTACTTCGCTGAATTTTAATTGGGGGAGATCGAGAATTGACTGAATTTCACGCAACCTATTTGAACGCAGAGCTGAGTTACTAAAGTACCGAAACACATTGCTCACTGTCCGGGAATAATGTTCCATTTCGTCGATCTGTTTTGCCGCTTGTGATGCTGCCAGGGCGGTCCTATGCGCTGCACAGTGGGTGCCGACCAGTGTTGGAGATAAGCGTCTGAGCTGCACAACGACGCCGTTCTTTCTTCCAGTCATCACGCTGGCCCCATCTGTACTGATGCCCACCATTTTGGTAATATCCAAGCCCTTCGACTTCAATTCATCAACAACCATCGATACAATATTGTCTGCGGAGGCACTGCCAGATTCTATTTGTTTGTTAGATAGCAAACTGTAGTCCAAACCATTGTCACCAACATATTGCGCATACATGATCACTCGTTTGTGGTTTGCATTGTCCGTACTTTCATCCAACACCAATGAAAATAAACCCGATTTCCTGATGCTGCTCAGTTTATCCTCCAGAATCACATCTGCTAATGCCGACTGAAACTCGGTGACACTCTGACAACTGGTGTAACTGTTACACGGCACATCACAGCCAACAGCGTTCAAAAACTCCAGTTGGTGCTTCATTTCTTCTTTCGGAAGTTCCCGTTTGGCGATGTGGTAGGCGGTCTTAAGATACGTCAGGACAGTGTCGTCGTCTTTCTCGATTTTCTTAGCCGCCAGGGTCTGTATCGGTTTTTGTGCCTTTAGCTGGGATCTGGTAATCGCTGTCAAGTGATTCTGAGCTGAAAAAACAAGTTGATTACAATTTTAGGGTTCAGTTTACAACCAAATTGTTTGCGGCATGTTGATGTCAGCCCCCAGTCAATGATGTTATATGAGCCAGTGTTTGAGAAAATGGGGTTTATCACATTGCAAGAATTTTCAAATAGTGGTTTCGAAAAACTGTGATAATTTCTGCATACGATTTAAGAATTTTGCAACAAAAATACAGAGTAGATGCGTAATTCTATTCCGCATCTGCTCTGTATTATATCTGTCGAATTCTGACATCATTTACCGAAAATATCACAGATATTCGAAACACAAGTTATAAAAATATAACAATGTGATAAGCCCCATTATCTCAGACACTGGCTCAATTATAATAATAAGACTACCGCACCAATGACCCCCCCCCCCCACCCCTCCAAAAAAAAACCACCTGTGATGAAGGTCTGATACTATTTAGTTATATCTAGATAAACATTGTGACCAAATATTATTGAAATATTTCAAGTATTTCCAGAGTTATTCACTATAGATGAAGGTTAACACATTTGCTTAACGCAAATGACAAAAGTGTGACGGACGGACGTACGCACGCACGACTGTTCATTAAATTGTTTCAAATTGATCGGGTGGCTTCATAGTCAATTTGCACACGATTTGGAATATTGCTATTCAAATTCTATAGATCTACATTAGCTTATTTATAACAATGACGAATTGGACGAAACGATCAAGTACCGAAGTGTTTTATGAGTGAAATGACTGGTCCCCACTTGGAATAGAAATGTTTTGATGATTATTGAACGTGGACAGGGTACCAGTCTAAAACAAGACACGATTTACGTCATCGAGATATAAATAGGCCATATAAATACACACATAATACGTGTTCGTCACGTGTCTCAACTTCCACGCTGGTTGTGTCACGTGACGAACAAATGATCGCCGGAGATATATATGTTGGAGATTTGATTGGTCGTACGGTCGCTGTACAAACGAAACGTGACCGATTTGCAAATATTTACCGCTGCGAATATATTTTCTAATAAACACAACGTCCAATAATTTAGAACTTGGACTACGAGATCAATACAAATCTTGTAATACGCCATGACGAAAGTATTTACTAAACACCCGGAAATGTACCGATTTCTAAAATTGAGCCACGTCATAAGAAAATCTGCATTCGGGAATCTAGAAATATTGCCGTAAACGATGCGGATTTTAATTCCGCATGTGCTCTGCAATTGGTATCAAATTATTCCATCATTTGATAAATCTATGACTATAATTCAAAACCATAACGGAGATTTTTATGAATGGCCGAATGTAGGTTATCTCGTGGAGTGTCTCATTTTTATTTGTCATCATTTGATCAAACCAACAATTATGATACTTACAAGCGGCGTGTCGAATGTGGTTTGTTGTTTTCGCTGGCGCGTCGTGCCCCCGTGAATAAGCATTGTCCAGTTTACTCTCCCTGCACACATCACAATGCCACTTATTGTCCGCATCCTTAACATACCACGCGAATGACTTTTGATCAAGTCCTTTCGTAAATTTGCGTTTCGATGGAGATTCCAATTCTGATTCACAATTTTGTTCTAATTTCCTTTTAGTGCAAGGTTTCGGCGATTCGCCTTTTAACCATGATGTGAGCGACATTTTGAGACAGAAGTGAAACAAAATGTCAGAATGCCTTGATGTCTATTTTGCTGGGGTATATATACGATTTCATATTTTGTGGCACCGGTTTGATAATTATGCCATCATGTCTGTCGTCTGGTAAAAGCAGTTGGGTGCTATATATTACCAGATGAATAGACAATTGATATGCCAGCGCTAAGCGGTCTGGTACCTGTGGGGCGAGTTCGCGGATTACTGGCGAGATGATATTAGCCTCCTATCTCACTGTGCGGTAATTACGATCAAAGGTAACGCACTGCGTGGCGTAGCGGTTATCATAAAATTGATTCGATTGTCTACAGATGGGCTTTTGAACTTGCCTTGTGGATTAATTTGACTTTTGTCTGGGGAGACATTGCCGAAATTCGAAGGCGAAATGATTTCGCTGCGATGTTGGAAAAAAGCGATGTGCTGGGATTTTAGGCGACCATTTCGCTCGAATCGCCCTCTCGCGAGAGCCCTGCCATGCTATTTCATTGGTCCATTCAAATTTTAAGACTGTTCCATTCTTTTTCGAATTTGAAAATTATTAACGAACAGTGGAGATCGTGGCGAGACGGCTCGTTATGAGCCACCTCGTCTGGATCTGCCCTGTTTGCAAGTTCTGTTTTCTCTATAGAGGACTATGGTGTTAAAAGGGTTGAGAGATGTTGGTAGGTAAAAATATTTGTTTTAGTTCAAACATTGATGCCTTTAATTTGGTGGAGGATAAGGAGCATCTTGCACCATTTCTGCTTGTCTTAGTGCTTATTTATAGTACAAACAAATATTTATTTATAG
>JBEVXT010000789.1:0-19079 GCA_040505955.1 Sedimenticola sp.
CAAGTGAGCTAAAATACCCGCCAAAAACAGTAGTAGATGCACTTGAGATACCCATTGTGGCCAGCGGTTTAACAAGCCCGTCGTAGAGGCAGATACCAGGTTCTAGATACAATCGGATATGTTTGCCGGCATTTGATGTCAGACAGTTAACCCGAACCGGGTTGTACCTACCAGGATGAGCGAAGGTGCGTGTACGAGACTTGTGTTCTGGTCGCAAGGCCATGCTAATTCAACTCCTCACGATTTCGCCGCGACCCACACCCAGATAATCAAGCGCCGCATAAAGTGCTGCTGACCCACTGGCACAGGCTTTTTTAACATGTACAGCCGGTACATGTGAAAGCTCTTGGTTTGCCAGCACGACTAATGATCCTTCCAAAGATTGACGTGAGAATCCATTATTCATAACGCCAACAAAGATACCATCAACTGCGTTTGCGTCAATTTCTGCATGCGCCATTGCACCTCTAGTCATTTCAGGTCTTCTCCTTTCTGGTTGAAAGACTTCTTATATGCGAACAATAATATATTAATAATTGAACATAATTTTCTTTAATATCACGCGTAATACCAATACAATGGCTTAATTATGTTAATATATAGAATATTGGAGCTAATTAATGCAGAGCATAGATAAAACAGATATACGGATATTACGTGTACTTCAATCCGATGGTGGGTTGTCAGTGTCTGAAGTTGCAGACAAGGTTGGGTTGTCTCAATCTCCTTGCTCACGCCGTATAATCAGGATGCAAAATGACGGAGTTATTCTTGGGCGTGATATTGTTCTGAATCAAAAGGCGCTTGGTTTTAATTTGATAATTATTGTTCGTATCAAGTTAACGGGGCATGGTCGCAAATCCATCCCAAACTTTGTGGATCAGTTGAAATTGATCCCAGAGGTTCAAGTCATTCAAATGATGATGGGGGGGTTCGACTTCCAGGTTCGTGTGATGGTAAAAGATATGGATGACTACCAGAGGCTGCTTTCCCAACAGCTGGTAAACTTACCCGAGTTGAGAGAACTCGAAAGCACTGTTGTCTTGGAAGAGATACTTTATACTAGAAAAATTCCTATTTAACTTGAGTGTTAGTTTGCATAGGTTTCTGCGTCTCAAAAGACAGTCAAAAGATAGGACACCCATCACTTGCACAAACACGATTTAGTGATGGGTGTCCTGGTATTGTTAGGGAGCGAATGGGGTGACCGAATATTTACTTTTTGGACGGTGATTTGGGGAGGTCTGTAATAAATTAACAACTGTCACAACACTGATAAATTGGTCAGGCCACCTAGCCAATAAGTAACTATTTTCCCAACAAGGAGTACCCATGCCTCGACACACCGTATCGGATAATGAAAGCATCTATTACCTGCACGAATCCGGTAGCACACCCGGCGCACCCACTTTTGTATTTTTCAATCCCTTGACCGGCGACACCGGCAATTGGGAAGCGGTTATTGCTCCGCAACTCAGGAAAATGGGGTTCGGCACCCTCAGCTTTGACTATATTGGTCAAACCCAAAGCCCTTCTCCTCCACAGACCCGATTATCATCGAAAAAAATCATCAACGATGCCGTAAGCCTGCTCCAAGCTGTCGGGCCGAACAATCCCGTTTTTGTGGGATTGTCCATCGGTGGACTCTATGCCGCCCAGGTCTGGTTGGCCGGTGCTGCGGCGAACAAGCTGGTATTGATCAACACGCTGCGCATCGATGGCCCTCGCTTGAAATGGATTGGCGATGCGCTGGTACGGGCAGTTGAAATCGGCGGACTTGAACTTTTCCGGGACATGTTCCTGCCGCTGCTCATGAATGAAGATTGGATAGCGAGCAATCGAGATAATTTTTTGGGTGACGCCGCCGGATATACCCCCCTGAAAAAGGAAAGCGGCACGTATAAATTATTGGCCCAGGCAGGGCCGAGTGCGGACTGGGAGCTGCCCTATGAACGCTTGACACTGCCAACCTGGGTGGTCACCGGATTACAGGATCATGTTTTTTTAGAACCCCAGGCTGTAGACCAACTTTTCCAACGCCTTCCCCAGGCCAAGAGACTGGATCTGCCCGATGCCGGGCACCTGATTCCAGGCGAGCATCCCCAACGGATTGTGGACATACTCAATGACGCAGCGACAGCACAGGAAGCCTCATGAAAAATGGACTTTGGCACCGGCATACGTCCCTGGCTTATCTGGCCGTTTTATTGGGGGTGGCGGGACATGCCTCCAGTGAATTTGCAGCGGTGTTAACCCACATCAAGGGGCCTGAGCTTTCGGTATGGCGCTTCTTATTGGGGGGTATGGGGCTGATCATATTGGCCCTGGCTTTTCCGGCCAGTCGAAATCTCATCGAACCGTTTCAAAAAGTCGGACTCCGGCTGGTATGGCTTTCCGCCCTGGGGGTCACCATTGGCTACTTATTATTTCACTGGGCCCTGGATTATGCCACTGTACCCCAGGTGGCCACCATGGTTACCACCATCCCAATTTTTGTCGGCTTGGCGAATTTGTGGGTGGCTAAGCAACCGTTTCCAAGAACAAAATTATTAACCGGGTTAAGCGCTTTGATAGGTGTGGCCTTATTGATTACAGATGGTTACCTGGCCAAGCTTGCGGGGTCGGGTCAAAGTCTTATCGGCATATTAATGGCCCTTGGATGCGCCGCCACGGTGGCGGTTTATATGGTTTCGATTCGCCCGGTGATCATCGAATTCGGTGCCTTGCGCATTACGGCTATTACCATGGCCATCGGTGGCGTGGGGTTATGGCTGGTGGTGGGCCTATTTTGGAGCATCTGGGTCAATCCCTTGACCCTGTTAGATCGGCCGCCCCAACAATTGGCATCCTTGCTCACGCTGGCCATTTGGAACACCACCATAACGCAATTCTTCTGGATCGGGGGACTGGCAGCCGTGCCGGATATTACTCGCGGCAGTTACCTTTTCTTTCTCAAACCGGTGATCGCTGCATTTCTGGCCGCAGTCTTTTTGAACCAGTTCGTTACGCCATGGCAAGCTTTGGCAATCGCTGTCATCTGTATATCGGTTCTGGTTGAAGCCGGCAAGGCATTAAGGCAAACCAAGGCCACGTAAAGGTAAAAGAGCAGGTAAAAGAGGAAAAGAGAGGACACCCATCAGCATAATAACAGTGAAGTGATAAGGGGACGAGTAGTTACGGTTGAGGTTGATCAAAGCATTCAAGACCCACTTGGTGCCTTATAGGATGGCTAAAGAGGCTATTTCTTCATGTACCGACATCTTGCGCTTATTTCCCTTCTCGGCTTCACTCCCCTGCTTGCCCACAGTACAGACCTACAGCGCGCCCAGGAGATCGTTGAGCAGAAGTGTCACCTGTGCCACGGCACCGATGGAGAGGCATCCAACGCCATCTACCCTCGCCTGGCCGCCCAGAATGCTGAGTACATCACCAAACAGCTGGCCGACTTCAAGAGTGGGCGACGCAGGGGAACAATGAATACGATGGCGGCCGATCTCACGGGTGATGAGATGTCGGCCCTGGGAGCCTATTTCGCTGCAAAACCGGCAAAGGCCCATAGAGTGCGTAACAAGGAACTCGCAGGAGTGGGGCTGTATCTGTTCAAACAGGGTAACCAATATTCGGGTATTGCCGCCTGCAAGAGCTGCCATGGTGAGGGCGGAAAAGGCACCAAATCACTGCCTCGACTGGCAGGTCAGCACAAGCGTTATCTCATCTCCCAGCTCGATGATTTTCGTAATAATGTCCGTACTGATGACAACGGTATTATGAATGCCATTGCCGAAAATCTTACAGAACTTGAGGTGGAAGCGCTGGCCAACTACATCAGCGGAATGGAGTAGCTATGGATTCTACGGTTGACTGCTGCTCTGCCACAAATTGAGTGTCGGGGATAATCGATAAACCGGATGCAGCCAGGGCCTGCTCCAGATCGCTCTCAGTCAGTTGTGCAAATGCCCCATGATCAAAAAGGGAGAAGCTGCCCATCATCTCATGCCAGGCGAAGCCGCTGCTCCAGGGCGCTGTCTCAACGCTCCCCTGCTGTGGACGGGGCGTACAGTAGATCCCCTCGGGCAGATAGACTAGGTTGTATGCGCTCTGGCGATGATGAAGCTCATCGATAAACTCCCACGCTTCATCTTGTGAGCGAAAAAGAGTGCAGTCAGCCGGATAAGCGGCGGTGCCGCCGTTGTGGAGCCAGCGGGGATCAGCTACCGGTAACGGCCGGCTGCGCACAAACATCTGAAAATGGAGATGGTTGACGGAGGCGTAGGCACCATAACTGTTATAGCCGAAACCGACACCCGTCAGCCGCTCGCCCAGCGTTTCAGCCAGCCGTCCGATATAGTCGTGGTACTCCCTGGTGAGAAGCTGGGGGGCGCCTTTCTGATACTCGGGAACCAACAGACCATGCAGCTCCACAAATGGAAATTTGTTGTAGAAGAGCGCCACCCGGTGACCGGCAAGGTCGCCCTCCCAGAAGATCTCCTTGCGGAGAAAAGGTTTGGCAAAGTGAAAACCGTCTGGATCAAAAGGGGCGGATATCCCTTCGACTAAGCGATTGGAGATACGCGGCGGACGAAATGAGCGTAGCGGATTATATTGCATCTCCCAGGGGCCACAACGGCGGAAAGCCGTGTGCTCCAGGCCGGCAAATCCCAAGTCAAGAAGTCGTTGGAATACCGCCAGATCATCCGCCGTTGCTTGTGGCGCTTCTCCTTGCTGTTGCAACTCCCAATAGCCACGCGCCAACTGCTCGAATCGGTCACGCAGGGGGGAAGCCAGATGATCCCAGATCCTGCTGTCAAAACCGGCATTGGCCAACACCAGAATATAGGCACCCAGCCCTTGATCCTGGCGCAGAAGCGTGTCGAGGCCCGTCTCGAAGGCGTCCCTGAAAATAGCTGCTGAGGAGAAGGGTGGAGGAATAGTCAATGGTGGTGTCCCTTCTTCGGCCCTGGTTCCGGGTCTGGCACCGGATCAACACCCCCCTCATGAAATGGGTGGCAGCGGGATACCCGTTTGATCGCCAGCCACAACCCGGTAATAACGCCATGGCACTCAATCGCCTCCTGGGCATACTCGGAGCAGGTGGGGTAGTAGCGGCAGTTGTTGCCGAGAAAAGGGCTTACCAGATAACTGTAGCCTTTAACCAGCAGGATCAGCAGACGTTTCATCAAGTTGTGTTTATGGCGCGATACACTGCGCCCATTGAGCCCGACAGCGGACTGTGTACCAAGTTGCTGGGATGTTATCTTACCCTTCCGGGAAAAAACAGCGCGGATACCCTTATGAGCAGTGGCAACCTGATTCTTCACCCCACCAACCCCACCGCTGCACCGCCGGTCGATGCAGTAACGCAGCGGCTGGTGGAGACAGGGTTTGCCGGAGTCCGGCAACAGGGCGAAGCCCATGTCTACTCTACCGGGGAGCGCTTTCTGCAGCTGATCACCTTTCTCGGCTGCTCCCCCTTTGTACAGATGGAGCCGAAGGAGGAAGGGGATCTGGATTACTGCCATATCCGGCTGCTCTCCCCCTCGTCGAGCCCAGGGCTGATCTTCGGCAAAAACACCCGACCACCCCGCTGCCCCCACTGCGACAAGGGGTTGAGCGACTGGATCAGTCACTTAACCGACACCACCCCGGCAACGCCATGGCACTGCCCGAGCTGCGATAAACCGCTAAATTTGATGGAGTTGAAATGGCGTCAGCAGGGGGGCTGCAGCCGTCTTTTTCTGGTGATACCCGGGATATTTCCCAGCGAGGCGGTGCCCCTACCGGAGCTTCTCAACAGCCTCTCTGGAATGGGTGGGGAGTGGAGTTACTTCTATGCCCAGGAGCCTCAGATCCTGGTCGGTGGCATGGTAGAGCCTCTATTTCAGCCGCTAACGTAGCAGTTTTTTCCCTGCTGCTTGGCCCTGTAGAGCGCTTTGTCAGCCCGCACAAAGACATCGTCCGGAAGATCCTCGCCATCAAAGGTACTCAGACCACAGGAGGCGGTCACCACCACCTGCTCGGAACCAGAGAGGAAGTCACTGTTCTGCACTCCCTGCCGAATCTCATCGGCAAGCGCCTCTGCGGCATCTATCCCGGCACCTGGAAGCAGAACCACAAACTCCTCACCACCGTAACGGGCGATAAAATCGGTCTCCCGCAGGCGCTGCTTTATCGCCCGCCCGATAGTCACCAAAGCCAGATCTCCCGACTTGTGGCCAAAGCGGTCATTGACCTGTTTGAAGTTGTCCACATCCCACATCATCAGGGTCAGAGGCTCACCAAAACGCTTCCAACGGGCAAACTCCTGTGCCAGCCGCTCATCGTAGGCGAGGCGGTTGGGCAGGCCGGTGAGAGAGTCGGTGGTGGCCTGGTTGTAGGCATCAACCACCTTCTTCTGCAACTCCATGCTCTGCAACTCAACCTCAAGCAGGCGCTCCCGTAACTTCTTCTCGTAGGCCATTGCCAAGCTGTGGCGTTGCTCCTCGATCTTCATATAGGAGGCCATATGGCTCTCGATGGCATCCAGGCGCTGAGCCACCCCGCCACGAAGCTGCTCCAGGTTTTCCGCCGATACCACCCCGTGACGGATCCCTGCAGTCTCATCGGAGATGGCCTGATTCAACCCCCGGGCCTCCACAAACGACAGTTCACGCAGCTGGTGAGCTTCATCGACCTGTCGGTCGATATCCCGCTGACCCGACGCCAACCCTTCAAGAAAACCCCCGGTTGCAATGATATCGGAGTGCCCGCTGCTGATACTGCCCACCAACAGTGAGAAGAGCTGCTCCATCACCACAACCCAGGCGCCACTGTCCGTTGAAGTATCGAGATCAGCCTCCAGATCAGCGATCTTCCGGGTCAACTGCCCGGGCCACTCCTGCTTCTCCAGCAGGGTCAGCAGCCGCTGATTGGTCTGTTGCTCAAGCTCAAGGCTATGTGCTTTCCTGTCCATACGATCTCCCCATCTATAACTGTGCCCCCGAAAAACGGCAGTGGGAGCCCGAGTATAACGTTGTGCGGTACAACAGGGTCTAAGGGACGCTGATATCTATGCCTATGGGCAGGTGATCCGAAAGCGGATAATCGACAACCCAGGCGTCCTCCACCAACAGCGTCTCGGAGACCAGTATATGGTCAATCTTACGTGCAGGCTGCCAACTGGGAAAAGTGCTCTTGTCACACACCGGTTCGCGAAGGCTGGCCGACTTGGTGAGGTAGCGCAGCTCCTTTGACACACAGCTGCAGTTCAGGTCACCCATTATAACCACATAGCGAAGCCCCTTGACCAGTTCACTGATGAAGGCTACCTGCTTGAGACGCGCCCGTCGCCCAAGAGCAAGGTGGATAATGCAGATCGACAGCCCCTCATCGCCACCGAAGTTGCACAGGATAGCGCCACGCCCGGGCAATCCGGGAAGCTTGTACTCACTGATACGACTTGGTTTCACCCGGCTCAGCAACCCGTTGCTGTGCTGGCCCAGCTTTCCAAGGTTGCGGTTTACCTGTTTGTGCCAGTGGGGGAACCCCGCCCGGCCCGCCAGATAGGCTGTCTGATCAACAAAGCCGGTTCGCAGACTGCCGGAGTCGACCTCCTGCAGCCCAACAACATCGTAGTTCCTGACGATGCTTGCAATGCGATCCAGGTTGCCCTGCCGTTTACGGTGCGGCAGCACCTGTTTCCAGCTCTTGGTCACATACTCCCGATAGTGCCGGGTATCCACTCCCGCCTGAATATTGTAACTGAGCAACTTCAGCCGTTTAGGGAACTCTTCCCGCACTCTCCACGCTCCCGATCGTCACACTACTTGGTATCTACAGCACTTTTTCGACGCAGAGATCGCAAGGGGAAGCGAAGTACGCATAACTTCTCAATATCCCCGTGCACTCCTGCACATTTGGGCCACTTTTGGGTTTCCAGATGGATACTATTTAGCCCCTTTTTCTGTGCGTATTTTCGCTATCAGATGGTCGGTCACCTCCATCATGATGTTCCCGGAGAGACCGCCAACACTGTACTTGCCGTCGATTACAATGGCGGGGACACCGTTAACAGCATACTTATCGGCAAGTTTGGCCGCTCTTCTCACCGGCAGTTTGACGCCGTTTGAGTTCATCAGCTTGCGAAACTCATCCACCGCCACCCCCTGCTCCTGGAGAAACGCCTCCATCTCCTCCTGAGTACTGAGCGTTTTACCCTGCTCGTGCATTGCATGGAAGATCTTCTCATGCAAGCTCTCACCCAACCCCATCATCTTTAGAGCGTAGTAGGTTTTGCCGTGGAGAATTGTTTTCGGTCTACTCAACAGTGCCGGCAGGCGAATAAAATCAACATACTCCGGCTTGGTCTCCAGCCACTTATTCAGAAAGGGCTCAAGTACATAGCAGTGGCTACAGCCGTACCAGAAAAACTCCATCATCAGCACACGCTCACCCTCCGCCCCCGGCTGTTCAGGGATGATGAATGAGTAATGCACATCCTCTCTGAACTTCTCAGCCGAGGCCTGGAGAGGTGCCAGGAGAATCAGGGAAGCAAGCAGCAGAAACAGGGTACAGGAACTTTTTTTCATATGATTACCTTTGGAGCTAAACGGTGTTGAAGAATAGTATCAGGCGGGTGCAATGCCCACCACATATTGCTGCCCTATCTGACCAGGGATTCGAAAGCTGGTTCACCCGGAAGCAAAATATTCCGAAAGCTGCCACTGGTTAAATTTCCTCCTACCGAAGTAACAGACTTCAAATCACTATTTTCACCAGAGGGCGGAATGAATGATTCTGAATTATCCTAGAATCCGCAGTTGGACGGCGTGAAGTGTGCGTTTGCGGTGGTGCAGGGCAAGGCACAACGACGCGTAATAGTTATTCTATTGCAAGGAGTTGTAACGCCGCCATGCGCCACCGCAAGCGTGCAATTCACGCTGTAGCGTGACTCACCCAGCAGGTGAAAGGGGTGATCGAAGTCTATGGTATTCATATCAGCCACTTAGTCTCAGAATGGAGCGGTCAACTGCGGTTTCTAGGATTATGGGTAGCCATGGAGGTGAACTGAATAAGAAATGTGTGATATCACACAGGGGTCATGTCATATAACATAACTATATGTATTTATTGATATTTATCACATCAACTCCCTTGCACCACCTACCGGTTTCTGTAAATATCCTGCCTTCGGAACAGCTCAATCCGTTGCTTCCAGCTGTTGACTATTGGATATCTAAAATAAGGCAGTATCCCGATGAAACAAAGCTCCCCCTCACTGAAAACACATCTCACTCCACTGGCCTCAGCCATATTGCTGACCCTCAGCTACGGCGGCGCACAGAGCGTACAAGCCGAAGAGCCAGGTGCGGGCGAGACACTGGATACCATCAGCGTTACCGCTTCGCGTATCGAAAGGGGAACCAAGGAGGTTGCCGGTGCGATCGACGTCATTGATGAAAAGCGCATTGAATCTTCCAAGATGTTCAATATCAAAGAGGCCATCCAGGGCACCCCGGGCGTTCTGATTGACAGCAAAAGCAGCAGCTACTCCACACGCCTGATCATCCGTGGGGCAGGGCAAAAGGCCAACTACGGCGTGCGGGAAATCATGGTAATCCGTGATGGAGTCCCGATGACGGATCCCGACAGCTTTTCACGCTTTGACTTTATCGACACCCAGGATATCGAGCGTATTGAAATCACCAAGGGCCCCGGCTCACTCTACGGCAGTGGCTCTGCCGGCGGTACTATACAGGTCATTTCAAAATCAGTATTCGACACGGATGTGAACCGGGTCAAAGCGGGTGCCGGCCAGTTCGGAACCCGTAATCTTCACACTCGGCTCAGCGGCGACATTGACGACAGCAACGCCTTCGCCATCACCGCATCACATCGTGAGACAGATAACAGCTGGCGTGACTGGAACAAGTTCGACACACAGCAGGTAAGCTTCAAACATGGATTAATTCTGGACAACGATGCCACTCTTGAATCCGAACTGAGCTACACACAGGCAGACCTGCAGCTACCGACAAAGCTGACCGAAAGTGAATTTGAAACCTACAAGGCCACCGGTGAACAGCACAATACCAGCGACACATTTCAGAACAGTGGGCGCTACTCAACCATTCTCTTCTTCAACTCCCGCTATGAGCAGGAGTTCGGCGATCTGACCTTCAAGCCCCGCATCTACTTCAACCAATGGGATCACTTTCATCCGGTGACCGGGGGCATCAACGACAACCCTGGAACCAATGTGTTCGGCACCGACCTGGAGTTTTCCTATAACCACCAGCTATGGGGTGAGAGCACCCTGGTGGCCGGTGTCACTGCGCGTCTCGACGAAACTGACGACTCCAAAAAATACATGTACCAGGACATCGAGAACGGCGCATCCCAGACCTCATCCGACACTATCGGCAGCCTGATGGAGCAAGAGAGCGCCACCAACACCCTCTATGGCATCTTCATGCAGGAGACCCTGAGGCCGAATGATCGCACTACGCTGGACATCGGGTTTCGCCTCGACCATATGAACTTCGATATCCACAGTACCGAGTATGCGTCATACAATTATGGTGGCCTTTCTGCTGGCACATACAGCATCAATGGGTCACCCGTCGTTACTGACACCAACACAACCTTCAAACTCTTCTCGCCGAAAATCGGCATCAGCTATGCGCTGACGGATCTGTTCAATGCATACGCTGCAGTTGCACAGGCAGGCCAGCTTCCATCAGAGTCTGAAATCCAGAGTAACTCCAGCCTGAACGCCTCCCAGGCAAGAAACATCGAAATTGGCCTTAAAGGACGTGCCAAAGAGTGGAGCATGGATCTCTCCCTCTACCGCACCACCATCAGTGACGAGATTATCTCGGTACAGCTGAGCCGCTATGAGACCGAGTTCCAAAACGCCGGTGAAACACTCAAGAAAGGCCTGGAACTCAGTGGCAAGGTGCGCCTGGGTGACAATTTTTGGCTGGGCAGCGGGTACGCCTACAGCGACTACACCTTTACCGATTTTATTGAGGCTACCAGAAGCGGCAGCGTTGATCGTGCGGGCAACCATATCCCCTATGTCCCCGAGCACCAGTTCAATGTGAGCCTGGATTACAACCACCCAACAGGCTTCAAAGCACGGATCCAGGCTGACAGCTGGGGAGAGTACTTCACCGACAACTCCAATACCGAAACCTATGGCGGCTACGACTTCCTCACCAGCCTGATGCTCGGTTATGAGACCGGGCCTCACAGCCTGACCCTGAACGTGGATAACCTGTTCGACAAGCGCTATGCCACTGAGGTGAAGGGTGTCGGCTCAAGTAAAAGTTACGCCTCTGGCGCACCCCGTTCAGCTATGTTGACCTACAACTACAGCTTCTGAGGGGAGAGACACCATGACCCCAAGCGTTAAACCTGTCATTCTGGTCATGACTTCCGTACTGCTGGGTGCCCTTTCCGGCGCCCATGCCCTTGCACAGACGGCGCAGGGGCCGGCACAGAAGCAGAACCAGCAGAGCACACCCCAACATCAACAGCACCGTCGCGGACCAAAGCAGTTCACCTTCAGCAATGCCGATGGTGCGGTCATTCAACTCTGGAAACCCGACCTCTCAACGCTACCACTGGAAGCAAAGATGGGGGTCATCACCCTCCCCTCAACCGGGGTGGATAACTACCATGCTGTGGTGGCAGAGATCGATTGGGGCTATCTGAAAGAGGCGATCATCCGCTACGAGTATCTGCGAGGAAAACCCAGTGGCGAGAGCCCCACCCGCCTCTCCGCAGCGGTGAAAACGGAGTTTGAGGTGGTGCCAGCCCCCATTCCCCGTGGACACTACCGCTATTACTCAGATCAGGAGTGGGCATTTGCAGTGCGCTTCAAACAGGCATTTCTGCCCGGGGTGCCCGTAGTGATGGAGACAGCCAACGGCAGTCGGTTGGAGGGTATATCCGACGCCGACGGCCTGGTGCAATTCCACATACCTGACGACTTTCCCAACGTGGTTGAGGGGGAGCGCGACAAACGCAGCGCAGATTTCACCGTCACTGCAGCTTATGAGGAGAACGGCACTGAATATCAGACCCTGCTCAGCGCCGAATATCGCGTCAACCCGCAACACTGGAAATCTCTGAGTCTGGGAGTCACCGTCACCGCCATCGGCCTGCTGGCGGGTGGTTTTATCGGTCGCGTCCGTAAGACAGGGAAGTCAGCCTCATGAACCCGATAAAAAATCTCTCGGTTATCCGCAAGCTGGTTCAGCTCACTGCCTTTGGCATTCTGGTCTACGGCAGCAGCCTGGGGGCCTATTATCTGGCCGATAAACTCAGCGGTGCCCTGCCTGCTCTCAGCTGCGCCTATGACCACAACGGATCCGACCTCTGCACCCTGATCCCCTTCCAGCACCAGATGGATCATCGTCTCGGCCCGATCATCGCCGACGGCGGCAATATTCTGATGGGGTTGATGCCGACCCTGATCACCCTGGGCACCTTCCTGTTGCTGTTTGTCTTTCTCAACAAAGCGTTCTGTGGCTGGATCTGTCCCCTGGGTACCTTCCAGGAACTGCTCCACCTGCTAAGCCAAAAGCTGGGGCTACAGCGCCGAGAGTCCCTGGAGCCGGGGCTGGTGGAGAAAATCAGACCGGTGAAGTGGGTGATACTGGCGGTGCTGGTGTTCATCTTCCCGCTGCTTACCGGCCTTGGTTGGCTCAACCACGATCTCGGTGACCCCTTCTGTAGAATCTGCCCCAGTCGCATTCTGACTACCCTGGCCAACGGTGATACCGGTCAACTGTTTGTCGATACGGCAAACAGCACCACCCTGGTGTTCTCGATCCTGGCCGACCTTATGTTCGGCCTGATCATCGCCTTCTCCCTCACTGTGCGACTCCCCTTCTGCCGCATCTGCCCAATGCTGGCTCTGCACGCCGTCTTCAGAAAACTGGGGCTGTTGCGGCTGGTAAAAAATGCCACGCCACGCTGTGACAAATGCGGCATCTGCGCCAAAGCCTGTCCGATGGATATCCAGGAGATCCACACCGAGATGGAAAAAAAGGATGTCACCTTCGAAGACTGCACCCTCTGCGGCCGCTGCGTCGAATTCTGTCCCGATAAGGATGTACTACAGCTGAAGTACGCCACCCTTCCTCTGTTTAGTGCCGACCCTCAATACTTCAAGGAGCGTAAAAAGGCGCAGACAAACTGGGAGAAAACACCTCCGATCAAAGAAACCAAGAGTAATAAAGTGAAGGCGACATGACCATGATCCTAGATTCCGTAGTTGACCGCTCCATTCTGAGGCTATGTTGCTGATATGAGAAGTATTGATATCAATTTATGCTTTCACCTACCGGGTGAACCACGCTACAAGGCGAATTGCACGCTTGCGGTGGCGCATGGCGGCGTTACAACTCCTTGCAATAGGATAACTATTACGCGTCGTTGTGCCTTGCCCTGCACCACCGCAAACGCACACTTCACCTCGTCCAACTACGGATTCTAGGATGATTGAACCTGTCATACTCAGCTTTGGCGCCGCCCTGTTACTGGGCCTCGGCTTTGGTGCCGGTCCATGCAACATCACCTGCCTGCCCTACCTGGGTCCGGTCTTTACCGCAACAGAGGGCGGCATCCGCAACTCCTGGCGCCTGCTACTGCCCTTCTCTCTGGGACGCATGAGTGGTTACGCCCTGCTGGGTGCAATCGCAGGGTGGGCCGGATTGGTGGCACAGCAGTGGATTGACGCCCCCTGGGTGCGTTGGCTGCTGGGTGGAGGCACTATACTGGTTGCGCTGTCGATCCTGTGGCGCCGCCGCTACCAATCTGATCCTTGTGTTCAAGGGAAGGTGAGCAATGAAGAGGCCCTAACCACTCGTATAGCCATTACCAGAGCGCCCGCACCTATCACTGAGGCACCCATCGCAGGCTCACTGAAAAGCAGAGGCATCAACACCCTACCCACAGGACTTTTTCTAATGGGCATGGGTATGGCGCTTAACCCCTGCGCTCCCCTGACCACCGTCATCCTTGCCGCTGCAACTACCGCCAGCTTGTCGGCCGGCCTATCACTCGGCCTCGGCTTTGGTATCGGCGCCATCATTATCCCCACCCTGATCTTCGCCTTTGGGGTGGCCCACTTTGGTGAACAGATCCGTCACCACCTGAGCCAGTGGCAAATCGCCCTGGAAAACACCAGTGTCGGGCTGCTCTTTCTGCTCGGCACCGGCACCGCTATGGGATGGATTGCGCCATGAACTTTGAAGAACTCCTCTCTAAGGGCGGCTTGGTGGTGTGGATCCTTTCCGCCTACTCCGCTGTTGGCCTGGCCATCGTCCTTGAGCGTTACTTTCTCTTCCTGCGCCTGACCCGCTTGCCAAAGGCACTACTACCACAACTTGACCGTCTACTTGAGCGGCCCGATGCAGCGCAGCAGGTGGAGGGACTGAAAGGCCCCGAGGCACAAATTGTCCAGGCGATGGTCGAAGCCGACCAACAGGGTGTCAAGGATCTCCAGGGTGTCGGTACCAGAATACGCGCTCAACTGTTACAGCGTATGGAGTTTGGCCTGCGTACCCTCGGCATACTCGGCAACACCGCCCCGCTGCTGGGCCTACTCGGCACCATTACCGGCATGATCAAGGCGTTTATGGTGATTGAACAGGCCGGTGGCAAAGTCGACGCCCAAGCCCTTGCTGGCGGTATATGGGAAGCGATGATCACCACCGGTGTCGGCCTCGCCGTTGCCATTCCCCTGCTGATCCTGCTCCACTTCCTCGAAGGGGTGGTGGAGCGGCGCAGCCATTCGATGGAGAACTGCATCGCGCTGCTGCTGGAGCGCCGCGAGCATCCGGCGTCAGCCACCGAAACAGAGGAGCCACTCCGCTGGGAGGAGATCACCGATGGGGTGTGAGCGGCGCCGACACTCCAATGTCGTACTCAACCTGACCCCGTTGATCGACATCGTCTTTCTATTGCTGGTCTTTTTTATGCTCACCGCCCACTTCATCGAGGACGAAAGCATCAACATAGACTTGCCAGAAGCGGTCAGTGCCAAAAAGGCGGACGACGAGGGTTTTGTTGAAGTCACCGTCACACCCGACGGCCAAATTTTGGTAGAAGGATCGGCAGTTACTGCTGAACACCTGAAACAGTCACTGAGTGGCGCACTCCATGCACCGGGCAAACGTTTTGTCCGTCTGCGAGGTGATCACGAGGCACACTTTGGACTGGGCGTTCAGGTGATCGATGCCGCCCGTCAGGCGGGGGCGGAGTCCCTCGACATCCTCACCGAAAGGCCATGAGTCGGCCTGATCTCACCTGGAGACTGTTCGCCATTGCCGTCTCCCTACTGATCCATGCATTAGTGGTGAGCCAACTGCTCAACAGGCCGGTCAGTGCCACCACAAAAACGGCAGCGAAGACAAAAACCACCCACGTCCGGCTGACTTTTCAGCCACCACCCAGGCCCCAGGAGGTGGTGACGCCTGAACCTAAACCCGAGCCGAAAATCAAGCCCGAGCCCAAACCTAAACCCAAGCCAAAGATTAAACCTAAGCCCAAGCCCAAGCCCAAACCCAAGCCTGAACCAAAACCTAAACCAAAGCCTGCGCCAAAGTCTGAACCAAAAGAGGTAACCCCATCGCCACCCCCGGTGGTGCAGAATCTACCTGTGCCTGTGAAAAAGAGCCCACCATCCCCTTTGCCACAGCAGCAATCACCCTCCAGGGAAACCTTTCTCGCCAACCTGCTGGCCCATATCGAAAAGAATAAATCCTACTCAAAACAAGCGAGGCGGAAGAATATTGAAGGCAGCATCAAGGTGACCTTCACTCTGGGGTGTGACGGTTCAGTCAGCGGTCTCAACGTATCAGGCGGCCACAAACTGTTGAAACGATCAGCAAAAAAGGCGGTTAATGCCTCCATACCTCTGCCCAAACCTCCTTCCGGAATCAGCTGCCCAATGCTGATCAACTACAATATGGCCTACCGACTGGAGAGCAACTGACAGCGAGGCACTCATGCATAATGTACGACAAAGGTAACTATTCAGCACCGCAAAGGAATCGCCAGTAACTGTTCAGATTGCCCCTGAAATTCGTCAGTTCAAGGCGAAAAATGTGAGTTTACATGGCTAAATGATCGTTTTTTAACGCAGAAATGGCGGATTTCAGGGGTGAGCTGAATAGTTACGAACAAAGTAGGCATCCAAGGAAGGGGCATGTGGTGGTCACCATCTTGGGTTATGTGATTTCATGCAGCAGATAACGGCCTAACATGAAGTTCGTCTCTGTGCTGCTCTGCTTGCCAAAGATCATACTGCGATTGCTGATTCATCCAGCTTTCTGAAGATGTATTGAAAGCAATAGACAAACGAACTGCCATTTCAGGGCTAATGCCTGCTTTTCCGTTAATAATGCTTGATAATGTTTTACGACTAATACCTAGTGCCTTTGCAGCTTCAGTGACAGTTAAGCCAAGAGGCTCCAAACATAATTCTTTAATTATTTCGCCAGGGTGTGGGGGATTGTGCATAAGCATGATGAGTTGCCTCAATGATAATCTTCATAATTGACGATTTCAGCATGTTCGCCATTGAACCGGAAAGTTACTCTCCAATTGCCACTGACTCGTACTGACCAGATGTCTGATCTTGTACTAAACAATTGATGCAGATATAGGCCTGGTAAATTCATATCTTCCGGCGAGGTTGATGCATTCAACCTACCCAAAATCAGTTTGAGACGATTAGCATGCTTCGCCTGTATCCCTGATTTATGGCCAGCTTCAAAAAACTGTTCGAGGCCTTTTTGCTTGAAAGTCTGGATCATCCCCGGAGTGTAACGCGATACGTAACGGGTTACTAGATCTTTTTACACATAGTGGGGTGGGAAAAAACGGGAGGCTCAGCTTCATCGCCCTGGGTGTTACGGTTCAGTCAAAGGTCTAAAAGTGTCAGACGCCCTATTTTAATCAACTATAATATGGCCTACACACTCAAAGACAACTGAATCATCAGGGCACCACCTATTAAGTCAATTTATGGGTGAGCATGATGCACGTACATGTAACAATGAACCGTAAAGAGGCTTATTATGAAGAAGAAATCCCCAGTTTTTATTCCCTCTCTAGTTGCCATCGGTATCTCTCTTTGCTGGATCAATGTATCAATGGCTCAATCACCATTTGACCATATGGATGGAAATAGTGATGGCTTGCTAACCAGGTTTGAATTCAAAGGCCCTCGACCTGCATTTTCACGGTTGGATTCCAATCGCGATGGTTTTATCAGCCTGAAGGAAGCTGCGGGTACACGGCTGACTCGCCGAAAAAATGGACCGTCCACCATTGTGCAAACATCCCCAGAAAAGAGAGGTGGCCCCCCAGTTTACGTTGACACTCACAACCATCTGGTTGGACGACGAGTCATGGGGCGTTTGGAGCTTGGGAAACCTGCCCGCATTGCTTTGCAGACAATGGATGATACCGGTGTCGCACTTAACCTTATTATGCCCATGCCACAGACAGTAAAACAGCAACTCAATCTCACTATTGATGATCTTCTACCCATTGCTCAACGGTACCCTAAGAGATTTGCTGTTTTGGGTGGAGGAGGCAGCCTCAACGTCATGATTCAGCAAGCGGTTCTCGAAGGACGTGTTACAGCCGCTATGGAAAAAGCCTTTGATGAAAAAGCGGCAGAGCTTGTTGCTAAAGGAGTAGTGGGCTTTGGAGAAATGACGGCAGAGCATTTCTCCATGACTAAACAGCATCCATACGAGGCAGCACCTCCAGACCATCCGTTGTTCCTCAGACTTGCTGATCTGGCCGCCGAATACAGGTTGCCAATCGACCTCCATATGGAAGCAGTCCCTGAAGCGATGACTATTCCCTCTCGTTTTCCATCGCCGCCCAATCCAGAACAGCTACAGGAAAACATTGAATCCTTTGAACGTTTACTAGCCCATAACCGTCAGGCAAAAATCATATGGGTCCATCTGGGATGGGACAATACTGAAAAAAGAGGTATTGATCTGACCCGCCGGCTGCTAGCTGAAAATCCCAATCTCTTCATGAGTATTCGCATCGCCTCAGGGATGCGGGATAGAGGTGTCACAAAACCAACCTTCCCCCTGGATGGAAGCGGTCGACTCAGAGCGGAATGGCTTACCCTGTTCCAGGAATTTCCAGATCGTTTTGTCATTGGTAGCGATGAGATTATCAAACCTACCAATGACCACCCCAGCGCCGGATCTATCCGTTCAACTATCGGCCTGCTCGAACAGCTGGAACCATCACTCAAGCGCCGGATCGGCTATGAAAATAGTTATCGACTCTACAAGATCAACAGAAACAAACTTGATTGATATGCTATATCCAGATCATCAGGACCTCGGAAATAAATAACTATCCAAAGATTGCACCGGATTTTGGCTCAGATTCAAGGCGCGACAAAGGGCACATAGTCGCTCTATGCAACCCATAAGGAAATCTTGAGATGACAATACATGGGTCATGTTTTTGTGGTGAAGTGAAGTACAAACTTGAAGGAAAGCTGCGAGATGCACGCTCTTGTCACTGCTCTATGTGCCGCAAGGCTTTCAGTGCGCAAGCTTCTGCATATGCTCAGGTAGCGCCTGAAGAGTTTTCATGGCTAAGTGGTGAACAATCACTCACCAGTTACGAATCTAATAATGGTGCGGGATTACTCTTTTGTAGCCTCTGTGGCTCAACACTTTGCGGTACAACTGATGGCAGGATCCATGGAGTTACCTTAGGATGTGTGGATGGTGAACCAGAAATTGAGCTTGGAATGCATATTTTTGTCGGCTCTAAAGCATCATGGGAAATGATACCCGATGGAGCGCCTCAATATGAAGCATGGCCACCCAATAATACTGAAGAAAATTAAAGAGGCAGAGTGATCAATAGAAAACCTGGTCAGAGAGTAATGGTGCCTACTCAAGACCAGTTTTCATCCGGTTTTCCATTGACCTTTATGTTAGGTTACCAGGGCGAATTTGTTCTAGCCCTCACAGTCAATGCCGTAAAGGGATGCCCCCGACAAGTGGACAAACCACAAGGTAGCGTGTATAGTCTAA
>JBEVXT010000790.1:0-7306 GCA_040505955.1 Sedimenticola sp.
GCACCTTCTCCAGGCAGTCGAAGGTCTTGCCGTTGTAGTAGTACCCCTCGGCACAGAAGAGCACCTTGGGTTCAATCTGACCAAAGCGATCCACAACACCGTTGCTGCCGAAATCGGGAGAGCAGGAGGACCAGGTCGCGCCCAAGGCGGCGGCTGCCAGCATGGCGATTACCGCCTCTGGCATATTGGGCAGGTACCCTGCCACCCGATCCCCCTCGGTAATGCCCATTCCCTCAAGGGCCTGAGCGACCAGGGATACCTGGGCGTAGAGTTCTTCATAGCTCAGGCGACGGCGGACTTTATCTTCGCCCCAGAAGACGATGGCGTCGCTCTCATCCCGTCGGCGCAGAAGATTTTCGGCAAAGTTGAGTCGCGCCTCAGGGAACCACTGGGCGCCGGGCATCAGTTCGCCCTGTTCGAGGAGGGTATCGCCCTTGGTCTCGGCAATCACACCGGCGTCATCCCATAGTGCCGACCAGAAAGCCTCGGAGTGTTTTAGAGACCACTCATAGAGCGCTGGATAGTCCGCCAGGTCTATCTCAAAATCCGCTATGATCCGTCGGCGAAAGCCGGTGACTTGGGCGCTTTCGATCTGCTTTTTGTCGGGTTGCCAGAGTATCTTGGCCATGGTGGCTCCCTACTGTTTTTGGTCTGTAGTTGCTTCACGTTTACGTCAACGTAAAAATGAAGTGAGCATAGCACCGATTTTAGCGAAAAACAGCTGCGCACAATAATCCTGAAAACCATCAAGATGCTGATAAAGATGCATTTGTAGGAGCGAACTTGTTCACGAAGAGCACAGTTCGAAGCCAATCGCGAACAAGTTTGTTCCCACAAGTGATTTCAGGATTTTTGTGCAGAACCATTTAACGTAAAACACCCCTTTCTCCCTGAAAACGCAGCAGAAAGTCCAGCAGATAGCCCTGGCTCTCATCCGAGTAGACACGCTCTGCGCGGTAAATGGTCAACAGGCGGCTGACAAAAGGGGCTGGTGCGCGGCGAAAGGTGAGCGCGCTCACCTTGGCCCGGTTGCGGCTGTAGCCGCGATAGTCAACTTCATTGACCAGATGAATACCTTTCGCTGCGGCACTGTTGCAGAACCCCTCTACTGCATGGATCGGCAGCAGCAGGTAGAAACATCCCGCAGGGGTAAGAAGCCTCTCTACTGCGGCTATGAGTTCGGGAAAGGGGAGCTGATCGCTATGGCGGGCGGTTCGCCGCAAAGGGGCGGCGGCTTTCAGGTGCTCTTCGAAAAAGGGGGGGTTGCAGATGATCAGGTCATATTGGCAACCGGCTGTCAGGGCGAAGCTCTGTATATCCCCTTGTACTGAACAAAGCCTGCCACTCCAAGGGGAGGCGCTGAAATTGCCTGCAGCCTCTTTATAAGCTTCGGCGGTCACTTCAACTGCGGTGACCTCCCCGGCGCCGAGTTGGGCTGCCATCAGGGAGAGCAACCCTGTGCCGGTACCGATATCGAGTACCCGTTCTCCACCGCCTATCGGTGCCCTGGCGCCAAACAAGGTGGCATCGGTGCAGACCTTCATCGCCGAGTTCTTCTGGACAACGGAGAAGCGCTGAAAGTGAAAAACTGACATCGGAAGAGCCTTTGAAGCGAGCAGGTTTATCGGGATTGTAGAGAAGACTCACAACTATTTCAGGATGCCCTGTGATTTTCAGTCTGATAAAGAATCTTCTTGGCAACTATTCAGCTCACCCCTGAAATCCGTCATCTCTGCGTTAAAAAATGATCATTTAGCCATGTAAACTCACATTTTTCGCCTTGAACTGACGAATTTCAGGGGCAATCTGAACAGTTACCAGCGATTACCTTACGGTGCTGAATAGTTACGTGTTTTTTTCTTACGGCCGACAAATCCAAGACCGGCAAGGGCTGAGCCGAACAGCCATACTGATGCTGGCACCGGCACGGGAGGTTGGGCGCTGACGACTGTCCATGTGCCAATGTTCGGCGTGCTCGCAGTGTCACCAAGAACTGTATCAGCGTCCAACCAATTGCCTATATAGGCTGAATCACCTACCCAGTGGGCTGATATAAACACCTGGACACCCAGTGCGCCAGGAAAAGCTGGTGCCAAATCAGGAGTTGAAAGTCCTCTGGGCGGAAAGGGTTAGCGACCCACCGTCACTCCGAGTCATGGACTTGTGGTCGTAAGACCTCGGGTTAAGCGTTTACAGGGGAACATGCACGTGAGAACGGCCACCCGCCCTGAACCAAACCAGCAGTCCCTGTACAACGCGCAGGGAATCTCATCACAGGCGGGCATCAATCAGCGCACCACCCAGTAAATAAATAAGGTAATCCCCCGGCTACGCCAGGGGACTCAAAGAGGTTTGACCGTTACCACGATCTTGAATAGACGCTGAGGAAGAGTGCAATCAAAATTACATGACAGTTTCGTGGCCGGACAAGAAACTTCTCTGGAAAGAACTTTTGGGCCAGAGGGTACCTCGTCGCGACGAGTGGTCTGGATGAAGTAATTGTTCGTGCTATGAAAACAATAGACGGTTGGATTTGTCAAAAAAACGCTCAATTTCCCACCATCTTCACCATTCTCTGAGGTAGATCAGGTACCTTAAACAGCCTGCACATCTGCTTCGGATATTTCCGCCAACGCCGCTCATTTTCTTTCTCCTCCAGGCGAACCTGTTGGATATCGATCTCGGCAAACCGGTCAGCAAGGCTCTCTTTGCCCTTCAGCAAGATGCTGACATACTCCGGGTTGGATAAATTCCTGACCAAAGGCGTATCCGCCAACATACCCTTCAATGTTTTTGACAGCGAATGCAGCCCACTTTTTTTACGCCGGTCACACTTCAGAAAGCGAAAAGACTGCTCCATCAAATTATTCGTCCGCTGTGGTTGGATCATCAGTTTTCCAGAGGGTGTGTCCACTTCAATGGGATCGGCAAACAACTTGTCCCAATACTTATCGATCTGCCTGACCATTTTATGATAACTGGTGTCATTTGCCGCCAGCGCGACGACCTTTGATGAATGGCGAAATTGGTGCACCCGGCTTTCTATTGTCTTTATGTCATCATCACCCGGGTCATTGAGACCTGGCGTTTTATCGGGACAGGCAATCCTCATGGCCTCCCTCAACGCATCAAACAACAGTGTCTTTTCCTGAATCCTTTGCGCCAGTTTTTTCAGCGCCGGGTCAGCCAATGTCCGCTGCACTACACCAAGGGGAATGCCATCAACTCCCTGTTGTTTTAACTGCCTTAGCAGCGGATAGGTCTCTTGCAGACGCCGATAGAATTCAAAGTGTGGTCGGTCGAAAGGGAACCCCAATCCATGGCCTGCGCTGCTGTATTCCAGTACCCATGATACTAACAGGTAGACCATTATCCGCGGATCAAGATCTTCGCTATCAGATTGAATTGTGCCACTGCTCAAATACTCCGCCAAGTTGTCGGAAAGCGACGGGGCTTCATCAATAATCGATTTAAGCTGCTTTGCGCAATGCTTAAGTTTCGCCTGGACATTATAGGAACGGGTATAGCGACGGATGGTACGGTATTCGAAATCAAACAGATCCTTGCCCAGATCCCGCAAAAAATGGAAATGGCAGATAAAATCGGCGATATCGGGGAATACCTGTTTGATGGACTTCAGGATGGCACTCCCCATGTCATGGACGCAACCGATGGGCATGCCGTAGTCCAATTTCAGCTGTTGCAGCAGTGGAATAATGTATTGGCTACCCTCCGTCGGCATCTTCCTGTTGCCCAACACGAGGTTACTCAACCCGTCGATGCAGCTGAACAGATGGGGGCTGTCGCCTTCACAGGTACCGTCCATGTGCAGAATATAGCCGCCGCTTACCTCCATGTGGTGTTTTAGTGCTCCATGGCACGCCCGATGGGCCAGCATCAGGTAAACAATAAAGCGTTTGCCCAGGAAACGAATTTCATTCTCGGAGAGGGTCACCTTCCTGGCCGCCAGATCGGACCGGATCTGTGGTTCGGTGCGACAGCTGATAAACAATGCCCTGCCAACATGTTCAATCACGTCAAATCCGAATTTGCCGCCATGTGGCGTCAATGTGCGTAACTCCTCCGAACGATAAACCACCTGGCACTGTTTACACTGCTTTTGTGTTTCCACGGCCTGGAACTCGCCCACATCAAGGGTGGTCACCGATTTGTGGGTGGTCTTGTGGACAAGCAGCCTGCTGCCGCAACGACCACACCCATCCGTCACGGGGTAGAACTGCAATTGCGGCCTTCGCGGGAAAAGATGATAGGCGCTTAAGCCATCCGTAAGAAGGTCAACCTTTGAGCGCAGCAGCTGTATCCTTTCATGATCAGTTTTTTTTAATGTCATAGTAGGCCAAAACATACACCAGTTGCTGCTGTGGAACGGCAACCCCCTGTTTTTTCAATCTCGAACCCAACACAGATTCATCAATGGCACTCCCGTCTTCCCGAATGATCTCAAGCAGGATATCGATGACGACAGACTCGGGGGGCAGGGCCATGCCGGTCGCTTTTTCATCGAGCGCCTCTCTTTTTCGCCATTGCACTTGCGCCCGTAATGCCTCATGGCTCAGGTAAACGAATGACTGTCCGGGCAATGACTTGCGCTTGAGCATGCCGGTCTTGATCAAATGGGTGAGCGCGTTCTGCACTTGGATGCGCAACAGGATCTTCAATTCCTTATGGGTCATACCGGCGGATGAGCTCGAAACGAGGCTTGCCAGTGTGTTTTTGAGTGTCCCATATTTTGAAAAGGCGGCTTGACCGTAAAACCACAGGCCGACCCGATTGAATGTAATGGTTGATTGAAGGGCGTGGTATTGACCGGCATGTGAATAGCTGGTGAGTAGTTCAACTTTTTGCAAATCCCGAAATAGACTGCTTCGTGGCCTGTCTCCAAGCTCATGTCGTAGCTGTTTAAGCGACAGGACGGTTTTTGACAGGAGCAGTTGTCGAATGCGGTCTGGATAAGAGAGTGGGTTGGTCATAATGGGATAATTGTGTATTGTTGATGATAACTATGCATAATAGTCCCATATTAGCGTCGGAAAAACCATAGTTGGCTACTGTAAGTCATTGATTGTTTGTTATCAGGGGATGAATCTGTGGGAAAATAGTGGAACTATTGTGGTATGAAATATTAATAATATCGTTTTATTTCATATGGATACGGATGATGCAACCGTCTTTTGTTGCCATAGTGTTCGTGCCTATATTCGTGAACAGGATCAAGAAGATGCCAAATATGATCAATCGTGCCTCTTTCGTTGATATAGCCGCCTTGGGCGGCCCACGGTTTTATAGGCCCCTTTGATGGGCTCACCTAATAAGCCACCGGCTTTGCCGGTGGTGATTTAACTTTCACCTCATTTTTTATCAAGGATAATATTTTTTTGAGCTGAGAAAGAATCAACAAGTTACAGCGATTTTCGGCACGAAAGCCGCAAACCTGGGCTAGAGTTTGTCCAAGAATAGATGCAGGATGTAAGAGCTACTTTGAATCATGATGGGTATGGCAGTAAAGCATCGACAGCGTGCCTGATTTTATCGCGACTAAAGTCGCTCCTACGAAAAAAACCTGCCCTTTTCTTGATAGCATCCCCATTCTCTGACAATCTCCTAGTGCCGCCACTAGGGTGTGGGTGCAGAATCAGCTGTTTGTTCTGGAGATGATATGAACAATCACATGCGGAAGTTTATACTCAATGCTATCGTCAAGCCAGGCGCCGGCATTCTATTTTTTATTGGATTCGGTACCCCGCTTATATTCTTTGGGTTTCAGTCTGTTGGCTTGAATGGTCTGAAAGATACCGATGGGAAAATCGCATTTACAGTTGTTCGCAGTCAACTCTTTGGGATCATGAAAAACAAAGAGACAATAACTCATGTAAAACGTGCTGAGCTTAGTAAGCACACGATTACCAATACTCCACGTCCAGGTATACCTTTATCCGAGAGTGTTTTAACCAATGTGGCAGTGGTTTCCCCATCGGAAAAACTTATGGTGTTTATTGGTGATAGTGAGGTAGATGAAGTACTGAAGCGAAAAATGGTCGACGAAATTAACGGCTTTATTAATAATCCTCAGGATACTGAATACACTGAAACTTTTCATATTAGAAATGTATTCGGGTGGGTTGGACTTCCTTTTGCAATATTTGGTCTGTTTGGTTTAATTACTTGGCCACACACGATTAGGGTGGCATGTCGGAAATACCTGAGAAAATGCTAAGATCCTGTCCAAGAATAGATGACCTCTGCGGGATAGCTATTTTGGCCGGATTTCCCCCCCCCCCAATTCCGCAGTGAAAAAGTTGGTCTTGGAGCGGCTTCGTTCAGGTCACAAAACTCGTTGACAATGTCGGGGGGGTATGTGTAGACTATTTTCTGATGTTAATTCGGGGTAGCTTGGGGTGAGTGTTTCGCTATTCCTCGTCGAAGCATCCCTGGGTAATCTCAATGATGAGTGGTCGTCCTGCACATGCCTCTTTGCAACGAAGAGGGTGGGGCGAAATATGATAGAGGACAGACTGGTCTCTCTTCATGGCCTCAAGATCTGACAGACTCCCATGGCTGATTATAATGGAGTGCGTGCATACAACGTATAAGGCGTATACGTTGTATGCAGCAGGGGAGCAATGGAATGTGTGGAAAAAACACATAAACACATGGAGTCTAGTTCGATGGGAAGAAGACTTAGAGGTGCATACGACTGGTTCGTCGGTGGCGGAAAAAGGGGCGCAGGTAACAATTACGCGGTAGCATCCGGTTCAAGAGAGAGCCGTTCTCAAAGATACCAACCCCCTCCCTTCAAGCGAAAGGCCCTGTTCGAATCCCTTGAGCCTCGCCTGCTTCTCTCGGCGGATCTGTTACCGGTGCCTCTTGCCCCCCACCAGGATACGCCTCCGGGTGCCGCGGAGATTCTCACTTTACCTGAACTGGCCGCTGAAAATCCCCCTCCGCTATTGGCGTCATTGAATGCCGATCCCAGCGTGGCTCCCGTATCTCACGGTGCACTTGTCTTCAATACAAACAACGGGGTCAAAACAACGGGGTCAGGTCTTTTATTTTGCATCACTCATGTGTAGAGTAGTTCCTTAAAACAACGGGGTCAGGTCTTTTATTTTGCATCACTCATGTGTAGAGTAGTTCCTTATGGCTAGACCTTTGCGCATAGAGTTTTCCGGTGCTCTTTACCATGTCACCTCACGTGGTGACGGGCAGGAGGCAATTTATCTCGATGATGGGGATAGAGTCCTTTTTATGGAGGTATTGGGAGAGGCATGTGAGCAGCACAATAGGT
>JBEVXT010000791.1:0-4648 GCA_040505955.1 Sedimenticola sp.
TGGATGCGCAATAAGCTGGATGCTGGCTACGAGCGTGTCATCTGGGCGGATGCTGACATATTGGTATTTGCTCCTTCGCGCCTTAATGTGCAGGTTCAGCGTGGTCATGCCTTTGCTCATGAACTGTTTTTGCGCATGATGCCAGACGGTGGAGTTATGCCCATTGAGGGTATGAACAATGCTTTGATGGTGTTTGAGCGAGAGCAAGGCATTCTCGATATTTATCTAAATAATGCCCTTGAACACCTTCTAGCTTTGCCACAGGGGCCGGTGCCGCGGACGGCCTTGGGGCCAGCCTTACTGAAAAAGCTGGCTTGCGAGTTTCAACTGGATATGTTGCATGGCGTGGGTTTGTTCACGCTGGCGCTTATACGCGAGATTGCCAGTGGTGGTGGCCCACTCTCGCTGGAGTGTGTACGACGCTCTCCGGCACCACTTGGAGCTGCCAATCTGTGTCACTTTCTACGCAATGTCACGCCAGTTCAGGAAAGGGAAAAGTTCGATGTTTTGTATGGCACAGCTGTTCATTGCCTGTTGGACTCGGGAGGGACTGTACTGGAACGGGCAGCCCAATATCGAAAGTAAAGAGAAAGAGACGGGACAGGGAGAGTGGCTGGTCTCCTATTAATCATCAGTGCCAAGTGATTTTTTTCGCCCTCTGGCTGTTAGAAGAGAATTAAGCAAGAAAACGGCAGACTATTTTGATGGGCATTTCCTGGTGTGCAGTACCATGTTACTGCGCAAGGTAATACGCATAAGTCGACCTGCTCTAATGTGTTGCTGTGGTAACAGCCAGTTGAAATTAATATAAAGTTAATTTATGTTGTTTATGGGATGTACATGTTTCACTATACATATGGTAGGTTTCAGCAGGAAGTTAGGTATATGCAGTCATGATAATTTCTCACAAGCATAAGTATATCTTTCTAAAGACAACTAAGACTGCAAGTACATCGGTAGAGATTGCATTATCAAAATACTGTGGTGCTGAAGATATTATTACTCAATTTTGCATGGAAGATGAAAAAAAACGAAAGAAACTTGGGTGTCCTGGTGTACAGAACTGCCGTATTCCAGTTCGACAGGATAAACTTCGTTTATATAAGAGCTTGATGCCTCCATGGCAAAAAATACCATATTATTACAATCACATCACCGCAAAAGAAGTCAAAGCATATATTGGTGATGATATATGGAATAGTTACTATAAATTTTGTGTTGAGCGCAATCCGTGGGAACGAGTGATTTCTATGTACTATTGGCGTTTCAAAACTATTCCGCGTCCATCAATGTCGGAGTTTATCGAATCTAGGCTTCCTCTGGTACTCAAGAAGAGAGGATTGAATCTTTATTCAATCAATGGGGTAATAGCTGTAGATAAAGTATGCCGATATGAAAGTATTCTAGATGAGTTAGAAGAAGTTAGGCTTCATGTAGGGATTGTTGAAAAACTTACTTTGCCGCATGCTAAATCTCAATTCAGAGAAGATAAGCGTAGTTTTCATGATATCCTTGACGCAAATCAGAAAGAGAAAATCGCAGAAATATTTTCTGATGAGATAGCTCTTTATGGGTATAAATACTAGACTTAGTTAGCTACATAGATATGAATACTGGCTGAGGTAGCCATATTAATAACTGCATTCGCTTGTTTTTATCAATCAATTGGTAATGAGGTAACACATATATTATATGCATTACTCTTGACTAGTGGTGATAGTTAGGTTGTAGGCTGTTTTTATTTTAATCAAATAACATTGATTATTTATCAAAAAAACAATGAAAGAATATTCAAAAAACTATAATAAATTTATTATATTTGCTACCCCTAGAAGTGGCACTCATATGCTTAGAAGTAGTTTGTTAATGCATTCAAATATTGTTGTTCATGGTGAAGTATTTAACCACTCTGCATCAGCGTTCTTTCCTTATGGAGTGACAGATCATCCAGAGGATATTCTTGATGATCATGTTTTTCATCCCTACAGTAACAGTGTGCATGCGGTAGGTTTCCCAATACATGATTTCCAATATTTTGCAAAACCCAACAAGCACTGGTTGAATGTGTGGGGCGTGCTGTCGGAAATTGAAGATTTATTTGTTATTAGGCTTCAACGTCGAAATATTGCTGAACAATTTATCTCTAACGTAATGGCGCAACTGACGGGGAAGTGGTGGCTCTATCATCAAAAATCATCTAAAGATCGACAGAAGCGAATTTTTTGCAAACCACATAAGATGATGGATTATTTTATTTCTCTGGAGAAGGTGCAGTCTAAAATTGAACCAATGTTATCAGGGCACAGGCAAATGACTGTCTACTATGAAGATATTTGTACTAATTTCTCAAATGAAATAGTTAGAATTCAAGAGTTTATTGAAGTTGATCCTATGGATGTAAGGCCCATGACATCAAAGCAGGATCACAGGAAAATTTGGGATAGGGTAGAGAATTATGAGGAGCTGAAGGAGTTTTTTTCAAATACCAAATACGCGGCTTTCTTCAACTGATAACTAAGTGTTTTCGTGAAGGTTGATTTTATAGTTGCAGGTTGTCAAAAGGGTGGTACAACTTCCCTTGATAGATATTTCAGGATGCATCCTGAAATTCGTATGCCAAAGATCAAGGAGTTGCATTTTTTCGATAGTGATGGATATTTTTCTTCTGATGAGGTAGATTATTCTGATTATCATAGTTTGTTCCCTCGTAAGCGTTATAGCCAAATATATGGTGAAGTAACCCCGAGTTATATGTATTGGCATGATACCCCCCGCCGTATTTTTGAATACAATCCAGGTATTAAAATAATAATTGTTCTAAGGAATCCTATTTACCGAGCATATTCTCATTGGAATATGCAGCGGCAAAAGGGATGTGAGAGGTTGCAGTTTTTAGATGCTGTAAAAAGGGAAGAGGCCACATTAAGACAATCAATGGAAAAACAGTCCAGGCGTTTTTCATATATAGATAGAGGGTTCTATGTTAGGCAATTGCTTCAGATATGGCTTTATTTTGAGAAATCACAAACATGTATAATAAAAGGTGATGACCTAATAAATGACAGAGTAGCTACACTGAATAATATTTTTATATTTTTAGGTGTTAGCAGAGTAAGTCGTGTACCTTTGGTCACTGCTAACTCTCTTGGTTATGAAAGAAAAATGACAAAAAGTGAGCTCACTTATCTTGTAGATATTTATTATGATGAGATAAGAACATTGGAAAATTTATTGGGATGGGAGTGTGGTGACTGGCTTATTCCATAAGACTGTATAGGGCGTTACACTATGGACTGCTATGCTGTTATAAATATATCTAGGTATAGCCTTATTATTTATTGTAACGACTTAAGTATAAAAGAGAGCCTTTCCTCTTGGTGTGTTATATGGGACGGTATTGGTAACAGCTTGTTAACTGGTAGCCATTGCAGAGCAATGCCAATTAAAGTGCTATGATGGCGGAACTGTACCCATGGTTTCATAACCCGTTTACGTGGCGAGTGGGCTTCACTTACCTGTTTCATTGGTAGAGCTCCCCAGGGTGGTAGGATGATAAGGTCATATTTTTGTAAATAGACTTCACACTTCTGCTGAAATTGATCAGTTCTTTTTTTGTTCGCTGAGAAGTCAAGTGATAGCCATAAGTTAAACAGGTCAATTGGTGATCGATCGGCAATAAAGTTGGTATGCTTGTTTTCTTGTTGATGTTTGTGATCGAGTACTTCTTCGATTAACTTCATTAGTTGTTGCCTTGGTTGGATGTATCGTCCCGAATGATTAAAAAAACAATCATACTGCTCAGGGATGAACGCTGTCTCCATTGCTTGTGATAGAGTGTGGACCAAGGTTGTCTTGCCGCAACCTGCACTACCTGATATTGCGATTTTCATAATTCGTTCTTTATAGTAAGGGGGCTGGGAGTTGTTTATGCTTATTTCATTGAAGTGATAGCATCCATTGTGGTTAGGTTGCCATATCGTCTATGCGACTACAAATATCGTCTACTAAAAGAGCTAGTTGCGCCTCTGGGTCGTGTTTTTTATACTGTTTTTTAAACTTATTTACATTTTCTTGCAGTGTTCGATTATTGATAACATTTTTGAGTAAATCGACATAGCATGGAATGCCTGCTCCTCCAGCTACCACCAAGCCTTGTCGTGCCAGCCTGTAGGCCATCAACGACTGTTCTATTTGCAAGGGAATGACCAGTTGTTTGCATCCACGCAGCAACATTTCTATGGTTGTTCCGTGGTTGCAGTTGGTTACTACAATATCTGCCTGTTTTGCCACAGATTCTAAATTTATCAGTACAGAGCTAAATGCTAGATTTGGTGCTGTTAGTGATTCTACTTGTTGTCTTTTTATGTTCCTCGATACGATAAGGCAAGGCCAGCCAAGCTGCTTTAGGCTATCCAGCAATGGTTTGTATGAGCGAGCATTGGGCTGCATATAGACATAGACCTTTGGGCCTTCTAATGTAGGCCATAACGGCTCATCAGCACTCTTGGATGATTGAACTATGCCCCAGTAGCGAACGCCTTTCCTGATGCCGTAGTGGTCGGTTTGAGGAAAGGTGAGGAAGTAGTTATGAGTGGTATAGAATATTTGTGAAAGGTAACGAAGTGATTCTCCTCCACAACGATTTAGT
>JBEVXT010000792.1:0-7305 GCA_040505955.1 Sedimenticola sp.
TGTCTGTCACCACCCTGGCCAGCGGTGTCAACTACGTCTGGGTCTGGAGCCGGTTGGCCGCCGATCATGGAGATAATCGGGAGAGCTGATTCGTATACCCGGCAGCCCTCAGGGCATGACCGGATTCATAAAGCCCATGGGGCCTGAAATCTGCCGCACATTACTCCGCATTACCGAGACACTGCCGCTCATCTGACCAAAGCGCTGCTCAATATTATTCATGCCTTGGCTCAGCAGGGTCATCTCTTGGTCAATGACGCCTACTTCCCCTGCGATTCGATGCATATTCCCTGTGATTTTTGGCATGGTTTTGGTTAAAGAGGCGGTGTGTTCGGTGATCTGATCCATGTGGGTAATGTGACCGGAAATCGACTTCATCTTCTTGCTGATGGTGATCATGTTGTAGTTCACATCTTTCAGGTTGGTGTGCATCGAATCCATGTTGTAGACGATGCCGGTAAGATCCTGGTAGAGAATGTGTATGTAGTAGATGTTGAATACCGCCAGGATCAGCAGCAGCAGTGACATGGCGATAATCACCAGATTGGTGATACGAAAATGGTGATGGCGCTCATCAAGATGGATCTGGGTCTCACGACCAAGCCGCCCGACCATCTCAACTGCTATACGTTTTGGATCATCCATAGTGTTATCCGGGCCTAAGGGAAGAAGGGGAACATTTTATTCATACTGCGCGCAGGCGTCCCCATTCGTTGCATATCGCTCCCCATTCGCTGTACATCATAATTCATACGATCCACTGAGGTTGAGATCTTGGTGACATCTACGCCCACCACGCCAATATTGTGTTTGATTCCCCCTACACTCCTCTCCATCATCACCATATCCTTGGCGATGGTGATCATCTCTTTATCCATTACACCGGTTTGCTGGTCAATCTGCTGCAGCAGGGCCACCCGTTTCTCCACATTGGAGATGTACCCCTCCATCAGCCTCATCTCGGTGGAGACCGAGGTGAGGTTTGTATTCATGCTGATGACCACATTGGTGATGCTGTTGATCTGTGATGTCAGGGTCAACAGCATCCCGAGAATTGAGATGGCGATGGCTCCAAGGATGGTGATACCTGCCCGGATACTGTAGTTGAGACGATCCGCCAGCTTATTCTTGATCGAGATCTGACTGAGTATGATCGCCTCAAATGAGCTGACCGCACGGAGAAACTGTCGCTGAAGAATCTCGTCGTCGGAATTTTCTTCAGCAGAGGAGGTCTCGTCTGTCATGTTGTTATTTCCAAATGGATCACCCGATCTGATGCTACTGTAAAGCCGCTGTTGACAACAATGCTGTTGAAGTAGCTCGGCTCATTGTCACACACCGCCGATGTTCTATAAAGGCCGCTTATGACTGACCATAATAATATCATTAACATCTAAATTACAATCGGGAATTTGTATGTCAGCCTGAACCAGCCCGGGCGCAAGGTGCTTCCAGCGGCTTTTCGATAAGTTTGATCCAAACGCGCCGATCAGTAGCGTAACTGTTCGATCACTTCAAATTTGTGCTGTTCTGGAGACCAGCCCCAGGAGTAGGACTGCAGATCCTCAATAGCCTGCTGCTGAGCATGCTGATATGAGGCGGGGCTGAAACCGCAGCCGTAACTCGTACGCATCTTCCCCCGCCGTGTCTTGTAACGGCTCTTGATGACGATCACGAAAGCGTGAGTAAGGTGGGAGAAGGCCTGTTGATGCATGATATCAACATTGACCTTGTAGCTGGCATAGCCTTTTTTACTCAGAATTTTCTCTGCCGCTTCGAGAGCCAGCATGGGGTGGCGCTTGCCGGTGACCAAGGCATAGTCGAGGCTGTTTCCCATCCACTTCGCCATCAGGCAGACAGCGCCGCCCTGGTGACCGTCGTCAGGCGCCGTTGCCGGCTGGGCGGCCTGGGTGGATGTGGTGGCCAGCAGCAGTAGCAGTAGGATCAGGTAGTGCATGGTGTCTTTCGCTCCGGGTTCTATAGCTATTGGCGGCGACAGAGCTCTATTTCTTTAATGATCCCGCTTTTGTCCTAATTTAAGATCTCAGGTGCTGGCGAGAAACGACCTGACAAACGGTATTGTCAGACGGCGCTGAGCTTCCAGGGAAGCGTGGTCGAGTTGATCGAGCAGGGTTTGCAGTGACTCCATATCTCTCGGTGTATGGCGCAGAATATAGGCGGCGGTCTCCCGGCTCATCTCCAGGCCGCGCCTGGCCGCTCCTGCGGTCAGGGCATGCTCCTTTTCACTGTCAGACAGGGGCTGGAGCCGGTAGCAGAGCCCCCACTGCATCCGTGATGCCAGGTCGGGCAGCGCAAACGGGAGGGTTGTGGGGCTCAGGGCTGCAGCTGTCAGCAGGGAGGCGCCGCGATCCCGTACCCGGTTGAAAAGATGGAATATCGCCTGCTCCCAGGCGCTATCCCCCGCCACCTGCTGAATGTCGTCGAGACAGATCAGTTGCAGGGTCTCCAGACCATTAAGAATATCGGGATGAAATTCCGCTGCTTGCCTCAGGGGAATGTAGGCTGCAGTTCTTCCTTCGCTGTCCGCCAATTGGCAGGCGGCCTGGAGCAGGTGGCTTTTGCCGACCCCACCGCCGCCCCAGAGGTAGAGAAACGGCTCACCACCGCCACGGGCACAGGTGGCGAGGTCGCTCACCGCCTGGCGGTTGTCACCGGCGACAAAGGTCTCCAGACTGGTGTGTTCACGCAGGCTGATACCGAGAGCAAGCTGCTTAACCATCGGGCGCCAGTCTGTTATTGCCGGGAGAGGGTAAAGGCGATGGATGCCAGACGTTTGCCGAGTGCACGGCAGAGTCGTTTCTCCTCATCGCTCAGGGGCAGTTTGTTGTCGCTGCCGGCGAGGTGGCTGGGGCCGTAGGGGGTACCGCCGCTTTGGGTGTGCAGCAGATCACTTTCGCTATAGGGCAGGCCGGTAATCAGCATGCCGTGGTGCAGCAGCGGTAGCATCATCGATGTCAGGGTGGTCTCCTGTCCGCCGTGCAGACTGGAGGTGGAGGTGAAAACGGCGCCCGGTTTGCCCGCCAGTGCGCCTGATAGCCAGAGGGCGCTGGTGCCGTCAATAAAGTATTTCATTGGCGCCGCCATATTTCCAAAACGGGTTGGACTGCCCAGGGCCAGCCCGGCACAGGATTTTATCTCATTGAGAGTGGCGTAGGGGGCGCCCTGGGGGGGGATCGCCTCCTCAGTCGCTTCGCACACACTGGAGACTGCGGGAACGGTACGCAGGCGCGCCTCCATGCCGGGAACCTCTTCGATGCCGCGTGCTATCTGTCGCGCCATCTCGGCAGTGGCGCCGTAACGGCTGTAGTAGAGCACCAGAATCTCCGGCATTAGAGGATTTCCAGCACCTTTTCGGGAGGGCGGCCAATGGCGGCTCGGCCCTCCTTGATCACAATCGGACGCTCAATCAGCTTGGGGTTGTCGAGCATCCCCTGGATAAGCTGGTCGCGGGTGAGTTGTGGGTTATCGAGTCCCGCCTCTTTGTATTCGGCCTCTTTTTGCCGCATCAGCTCCCGTGGTTCGATACCGAGCATATCAAGCACCCTGATCAACTCTTCCCGTTCGGGTGGCGTCTTCAGGTACTCCCTGATCTCGGGTTCGACCCCCTGCTCCTGAAGCAACTGCAACGTCTGGCGGGATTTGCTGCAACGGGGGTTGTGGTAGATCTCTACTGACATGGACTGATGGCTCCCTAGTTTATGGTTCCGACTATTGTAGCGGGTAAAGTGAAGATTTGAACCTAGTGTAGAGTCCTAAATGTACTACGCATTTTGAAGTGCGACCTTAGCTCGTCCAACTTTTTCAAGTATTTGCTCACACTTTTAGTCCTGACAAATGGCTCTGGATCTTTATTATGATGATCCACTGATGTCCCAACGTTATTATATTAAACACGCATAATCTAACCCGTATTGCCGATAACCTGCCACGGCGCTATCCAGTCCGGTTCAATGAATCCGATTTCAACAAACCATAAATATAACATTACGCCTTGTTGAAATGTCATATTGTGTTATATTTAAGCTATGGATATCTATTGGCAACCCAAAGCTGTTCGGCAGATAAAAAAGCTCGTGAAGCGAGAGCGTGCGGTTGCCGAGCAGATCAAATCCGCTGTTGGGTCATTAATGGATTACCCGAATGCCGCCAACGTCAAGGCGCTGGTTAACCACAAATATAGCCACCGACTGCAGGTTGGTAACTACCGGGTGCTGTTCAATGGGGATGAAGTGGTTCAGATCATCAGCATCGAAGAGGTAAAAAAGCGCGATGAGCACACATACTGACAAATACCAGATTATCGAACACAACGGTAAGCCGACCTTTGTTTTGGTTCCGGTGGACGATTTCCGCGAACTAAAAGACAAAGCGAGCCTCAATACTCAAAAAACTGGCATACCCCATGCCGTGGTTGAGGCCCACGTCTTTAATGACGTCTCCATCATCAAGGCATGGCGTGAATATCGGGGTCTGACCCAACAGGAGCTGGCCGATGCAGCGGGTATGGAGCAGTCGGCCATTGCCCGCATTGAGAAAAAAGGGGCGGCAACACCACGGCGAGCCACCCTGCAGAAGCTGGGCAGCGCCATGGGCCTGACCCTGGAACAGCTCGATATCGATTAACCAATCGACTTCAGGGGACGGAGTCAAGATTAGGTAAGTCTTTGATTGCCAGATGTTTGATCGAATCACATACCGAAGTCAGAATGGCTCCGGTATTTTTTTGTGTCTGCAACTTGGGGGGGGCAGAGTCGATTGCGCCAGATAGGTGTGTATATTTCCACACTCTCATCGCAATGCTTCCGCTCCCAGCTCACGCTTCTTACCCACATCCATGTGGGCAATTGACTCCGACCCCAGGCAGTAAAGTAACAGGGAGCTTGTTATGCCGAGAAGGCCCCGTATTTTTCTTTCAGAGCAACCACAGCATGTGGTTGTCCGTGGTCATAATCGTGATTCTATTCTTGCTCGCCACGAGGACTTCCGTTCTCTTTATCAGTGCCTTCACGATGCCGCAAGAATGAATGAGCTGGCCGTACAAACAGTAAAGGGGCCAGGCTCGAATTAATTTATGAAAATAATGGCAAGGCTTTCTGCTGCTGAGTAGGAAAGTAAGTTTTGCCATCACGTTTTTCTTGTCCTGAAATGCACAAATTGCTATATTTCACATATACCAAATATATTTGGAGGTATTATGGCGCAAATACATTGTTATATTCCCGATGAACTTGCCTCTCAGTTGGGAAAAAAAGCAGAGAAGAAACACCTTTCTGTATCTAAATATCTTGCTGCTTTAGTGAGGAAAGATATTTCTTCAGGGTGGCCTTCCGGTTATTTTGAACAAGTGTTTGGTGGATGGGAGGGGGAGCCATTGCAACGACCTGAACAAGGTGATTATGAACAGAGAGAGGAGCTTGAGTAGTGTACCTTCTGGATAGCAATGTCTGTATTCGATTGCTTAATCAGAAGCATGCTGGGATTGAAAAACATTTTCGTCTGTGTGAACCATCAGAAATTTTCTTATGCAGTATCGTGAAGGCAGAGTTGCTATATGGTGCTAGGCATAGCCTTCATGTGGAAGCCAATTTACAAAGGTTGGAACTTTTTTTTTCACCACTTGGTTCCTTGCCTTTTGATGATGCCTGCGCTGAGATGTATGCCCGTATCCGACAAGATTTATCAACACATGGCTGTTTGATTGGTCCGAATGATTTATTGATAGCTGCCGTTGCTTTGGCAAATGATGCGGTTTTAGTAACACATAACCAAAAAGAATTTTGCCGTGTTGCCGGACTTCGCTTAACCGACTGGGAATGATAAGTCAGGTGAGTAGTGATTGGATAATGACTATAAAACTTTAGGGGTCGGAGTCAAGATTAGGTAAGTCTTTGATTGTCAGATGTTTGATCGAATCGCGTACCGGAGTCAGAATGGCTCCGGTATTTTTTTGTGTCTGCAACTTGGGGGGCGGAGAGCATATAGGTTTAAGGTAGAATGCAGCTGGTTCACTACTACGGCTGGTATAGCTGCCGGGCAAGGAGCAGACGCCGAAAGGCTGAAGTTGCTGAGGTGGAGAAGAACTTTGCGCGACAGGAAGCGGAGCCTATCACCCTATTTTTTTAATGAGAAACCTCAATGAAAAAGAATCACTCTTTTCTTACTGCGCTGTTCTTTGTGATGCTGCCACTCCTTTCTGCTTGCGATAAAAGCGGAAAAACGCCTGAGGCGGTAGTGGAAAAAAAGATTGAGACAGTCGATGCTTGCAGTCTCGTCACACAGGAAGCGGTGGATAGTCTGTTTGCCGAATCTCCTGGCCCGGGAGGATCCAGTTCACCGACGCCTGATATCCAGGGCTGTGTGTGGCCCGCTGAAGGGCTTTCCCGTCTGATTCTTCAAGTCTTGCCCGCTCCTGCAAGTGTGCGGGACAGTATCGATTTGGGAGATGGTTATCGAATAATTGATGTGGAAGGATTGAGTGGTCAGGCTGCGGCAGCCATTCAGAAAGAGAATCCTGAGTATGGGATCACTAGCGGCTTAGCGATTTTCGGCATTGTGAAGGATGATTATATGGTGACTTTGTCTCCGGTTAGACTGAATATTAAAGAAAGATCACCCCAGTTTGAGTTGTTGAAGGAACTCGCCAACAGTGCCGTCCAGAGGTTAGGCGACAATAAAAGCAAATAAAAGTGTCAGAGCCCAATGGCACTTACTTAAGACTAATTTCCCGCGCAAAGACGCCAATCAGTTGGGTACGGGGTCGGAGTCGATTGCCCACATGGATGTGGGTAAGAAGCATAAGCTGGGAGCGGAAGCATTGCGTTGAAGGTGGTAGGGAAATTTACAGTTTTTTGCCGCAATCGACTCCGACCCAGAACTATATTGTTTCCGCTGTTTCTGCGCAGATAAAAAGACCTCAAGCCAAATGATCATCGGCCACATGGTAGGTGGGGTCTTCGATTACGTTTACTTCCACAAGGTTCCCCGCTTTGCGTAGCAGTTGACGGCACTCACCACTCAGGTGGCGGAGGTGCAGGCGCTTGCCGGCATTCATGTAGCGTTCGGCCAGGGTATCGATCGCCTCAATTGCTGAGTGATCCATCACCTGGGAGTGCTGGAATTCCACTACGACATCATCAGGATCTTCTCTGGGAGTAAAGAGATCCTGGAAGTTATTCACCGAGGCGAAGAAGAGCGGGCCGTGGAGTTCGTAGACCTTGGACTCATCCAGCTTGCCCGGGTAGGTCACCACGTTGATGTGCTTGGCGTGCTCCCAGGCGAATACCA